>CANBTK010000001.1 GCA_947372365.1 Flavipsychrobacter stenotrophus
TGTCCGAAGCGCTTATTGCGCTCATACTGGAAAAGGGTTATGAGCAGGTAACCATACAGGATATTGTAGCCCGGGCCAATACCGGAAGGTCTACATTTTATACCCACTATGAAAGTAAGGAGCAGTTGTTGATGGATGGGCATAAAAACCTTGGCGTAGCGTTTTTTGATGGAAGCCATGAATTCAATTTCCTGCCACTGTTTGAGCATGCAGCACAGAACCTGCACCTGGCAAAGGCAATGTTTGGCAAAATGAGTGGCAACATCATTGTCAATTCATTCAGGAATCACGCCGCCGACAAAATAAAGGAACAGCACAAAAGCAAGTTTGGCAAAAGTAAGAGCGATAAGCTTTTATTGGCCTATTATGCCGATGCCGCAGCTGCAGCTGTAATAAGCCTGCTCGTTTCATGGATGGAAGGAGGTACACCCTTTACCAGCACCGAAATGGCAGCACAGTGCCAGCGCATTGTGGATGGGATTTTTAGTGGGAGGTGATGTTAATAATGGGGATTGAAAAGCAATGTAAGATTTTTATGGAATTACAGGATAGGGTTAAAGGGTGTTTTTACACAGGCGCAATAGGCGACTGCATTGGAGGGTATTTTGAAAATAACACACGGGCCAGCGGTGGCTTTCTAAATTTTGAATGGCAGCTTTCTGATGACACACAGCTTACCCTTGCCACATGCGAATCTATAATTGCAACAAAAGGAATAAGCGCCGAAAATATTGCTGCCAGGTTCCTGCTATGGTTTAATGAAAATCGTATAACCGGCCTGGGAAGTAGTACACTTGGTGCGCTAAAGGCGTTGCAAGTGGGAGGGCATTGGGCTCTGGCGGGTAGGCAGGGCGAATATGCAGCCGGAAACGGTGCTGCCATGCGCATAGCGCCATTAGCATTTTGGGAGCCGGGCAGGCAGGCCATAGCGGATGTTTGCAGGATAACACACCGAAACGATGAAGCCTATGCCGGCGCACTAGCGGTAGTGGAAAGTATACAGGCTAGCATAAATGGGAGGTGGCATGATGGCGCAAAGTTGATACCCTTTTTGCTGGAGGCATTACCCGACACACAGGTGCGTGATCGTTTAATAGCACTTAATAATGAAACAGCACCAATTTCCGAAGTTGGAAGGAAATATGGCAACAGTGGTTTTGTTGTTGATACTGTACCTCTTGCTGTTTACGCAGCTCAGTATGCTACTGCCGGTTCCCTGCCAGAAATTTTTGAAGAAATTGTAAAATCTGGCGGAGACACTGATACCATATGCGCCATTGCTGGAAATATAGCTGGTGCACATTTGGGGTATGGTCAACTGCCGCTTTTGTATAAGTCAAAGCTACACACAATCAAAGAAGCTGCGCTTCTCGAGCGACTGGTTGAGGAGTTTATTGAAGTTGTTTTAGCTGTTCGGTAAAATTTATCAATTCCGCTCCATCTTACCCCTCCCCACCGGCCTTTAGTCCCTTAGTAAAACAATTATGCGCGCAATACGTTCTCTGGTATTGCGCGCATAATCTTATGATTGCAGTCATCTGCTGAACCCGATTGCCAGCCCTGTGGCAACTATTTGTACTTGATATTAAGCAGGCGCCTGGCATCGGCAGCTGTAATGCCGAAGCCTATGCCCTCGGTTAGGTCTGATAGCTTGCCTGTAACAATGCCTAGAATAATGCCATTACCATTGATAACTGCACCACCCGAATTGCTGGCGTTGATGGAAGCATCTGTTTGCAGCATGGTTACGCCGTTCTTTTTCCTCACGCCGGAAATTATACCTTTAGACAGCGAGGTATAAGAAGATGTATCGCCGGATGCGCCTATTATCCAGGCATCATTGCCTATTTCAGGCTCGGCATCGGAGCTAAGGGCTAATGGGGCCAGCCCTGTTTTATTTACCTTAAGCAGTGCAATATTTCCATCAGCGTTTTTCCTTACTACTTCGGCATCGGCTTTTGAACTGTCGTTGAAGGTGATAGCCACTTTTGTGGCGTTCGCTATGCTGGTATAGCTGGTGAGTATATACCCGTCGGTTGATATAATAACGCCGCTATAATTTTTTTTGCCGTTTTGAATTACAACGCTGGCGCTGTAGCATTCTGAAGGCTTTTTTACTGCTGTTGTGGCAACAGGTGCTATCTCAATAGCAGCTTCGGTGGGCGTGCTGCCCACCGCTTTATTGATGGTTATGAGGCTCCTGTTCCTGAGGTCCTTTCGCACTGCCATAAGCGAATATTCAAGGTTATCCTTAATAATAGTGGTAACCAGGGTATTAATTTCCGCGTTCCCTGATCCTGCCTCCAGCGGATAGTAGTCCGATGTTTCGCGTGTTGTAATTGTTGCTACGTTTTGTTTATAATAGTCCAGCAGGTTCCATTCTATAGACAGCTCCACAGCCAGAAGTGCGCCACCACCGTTGCCGGAATTATTATACTTGCCTGATATCATATGGAATTTGATGTTCTTGATGGTAGCATCAATGTACATACTGTTGGTAACGTCTGTAAATACCGAGCGTGACGTGTCAATAAAATTCATTTTATTGAGCGTCTTATTCAGCGAGTAGGTGAAAATGGTTTGCTCTACATTCAGGCGGTCTCGGCTTATTTTCTTGCCACTTTTTTCACGCCCGTTCAGCTGCCGGTTGCGTTCTTTCTCCAGTGTTTTATAGTTCACTACTTTGATGTCACCCTTTTTAACATCTATAGCTGTGCGGTTTACGAGCAGGTATTTTTCGTTGGCTTCGCGGCTCTCATAGGGCATCAGTTCGGGTATGGTGTACTTATTCTTGAACCTGTGCGTTTTGCTGGAAAATTTGTCCACACCAAGGAAGGCAAGTGTGAAAACGCCTTCTACAATTGCGGAGGTAGTACCTGACCCATCGTCGTTTTTGGCGCTGGTACTTATAAGCGCACCAGTGACACCTGCAGCTACATCAATTGCTGCGCCAACATAAAGTGATGTGCCTGGTTTTTCGAGGTTAAAGGCAAAACTGCGGGGCTTATAACCGTCTTTTTGTGCTGTAACGCAGTAGTATACGGCTGATTTGCGCAGTTTTTTACGCCCGGTGCCAATGCCCAGTGTGTCTTCCCCTAAAATAATCCGGGCACCGGGAGTGGCGGTAGTAAAGGCTACACGCTGTTTGCGCGACGCAATAAAATAACCACACCCCGACAAGAAGAGGCAAGCGCACACAAGTGCAGCTGTTATCGCTTTAAATGAATGGCCCATGGCTCCCTATTTATATTTGATGTTTAATTTGCTGAATACTTCCCTGGTGGCTATCGCAAATGATAAGCCCTCTATGCCTGTGCCTACAATTTTAGAAGATACAATGCCCAGCACAAGGCCGTCTTTGTTAATAAGCGCCCCGCCGCTATTTCCGGGGTTTACCTTTACGTCAGTTTGTATATAATCAATGCCTTCCCGGGCCCTAGTATTTGACACTACGCCTTTCGAAACGCTTTGACCCAGCTCCAGGCTACGTGGGGTGCCTATTGCCCAAACGTCGGTGCCGCTTTCTATAGCCTGCGATTCGTTCAGTGGCAGTGGCTGCAGTCCATCCTTATTTATTTTCAGAAGGGCCAGGTCGGCCAGAGGGTTAGTTTTTACAACTTCAGCAATAACTGAGGTGCCATCATCAAAAATTATTTCTGTTTTTTTAGTGCCGGCAACTACGTGGTAGTTGGTTACAATATACCCGTTGGCCGATATTACAACCCCGCTGCCATGCCCGTCATCTACCTTTACGGTTACTGAAGATTTAAGGTAGTCGTTAATCCTGCTTCCCGCTTTCAGTGGCTGCCGCTCTATCAATATTGCCATCGAAGTATCTGCCCTGGCATCGCCCGACATTTTTAAGAAGCCATTTTTGGCGAGTTCTTTCCGTACCTGCATAAACGACAGCTGTATATTGTCCTTTATCGCATCAGCCACCCTTTCTTTAGTTGAGTCTTCAGGCCTTGGCTTGTCCTTGTGCCATTGCACTTTATGGGTGTTTATGGCATACATGCCTGATATTCGCGTTGTTTGCAGCGAGGTTACTTTTTGCTTGTAAACATCCAGCAGTTCCCAGTCAATATGCAGTTCGGCACATACCAGGCTGTTGGGGTTAACTGCAGATGTTGACACGTCGCGCGGGAAGGCGACCTCATGTATGATTATCTTCTTGATAGTGGCGTTCAGGTAAAGGGAATTGCCATTGTGCGAAAACACGGAGTTGGTATCAATAAAGCCCATTTGCACCAGCGTACTATTGAGCGCGTCGGTGAAAACAGTGTTTTCAACAGATATGCTTTCTTTTACGAGCGATTTTTCATTTTTGCTTTTTTTGCCGCCGGAGTTAATAAACGCATTGTACCTTTTCATGCCTTTGTGGCGTATATAGGTAATATCTTCTTTTGCGGCTTCAATGGCTATTTTGTTGGCCTGTAGGTATTTTTCGTTGTTGCGTGGTTCTAATTTTTCAAGCGCGGGAATATTTTGCACCTTTTTGTACCTGAATGTGCGCGGCGAGCCCAAATCCATCATGATGAACATCATCCATCCGCTTAGTGGGAAAGCGTCCAGGACTGCAAAAGCAAAGGCAGGGCTGCGCTTGTTAAGTGCCACAATGTGGTTGGCGCTTTTATACCCCTCTTTTGTAACAGTAAGCTGCTGGTAAGTGCGCCTTTTTCTGAATTTTACCCTTGCCTTGGTCTCGCCAACTTTGGCGCCGTTATAGGTGATAGTGCCTCCCGGGGTAGCGCTGTTTATAGTTACCCACTGGTTGCGTGAGCAAAAGATACTGCCGCAGCCGGCAAGTAGGGTACTTATAGCAATGATGGGGGCGTAAAAAAACGAGGAAGGTGCAAAACGGGTTGCCTGCATTTTTATAGTTTTATAAGGTACATTTTTTGATTAGGCGCAATAAGGATAGCCCTCAGGTAGCACTGGTGGGCAAAGATATTTAAAGGATGTCATAAATAGAAATACAGGGCTACCCCTTACCCATTCAGTGCCCTCTTATACATCTGTATAGTATTTTCAAGCCCATAGTAGAGGGCATCAGCGACCAATGCATGGCCTATAGATACTTCCTGCAGGCCGGGTATTTGCTGGGCGAAGTAGCCGAGGTTTAAACGGTCAAGGTCGTGGCCTGCATTGATGCCCAGGTTGTGGGTGTTGGCTACCTGCGCAGCTTTTATATAGCTGGCTATAGCGGCCTCTTTGTTGGTGTGGTAGTTGCGGGCGTAATCTTCAGTGTACAGTTCTATGCGGTCGGTGCCCGTAGCGGCGGCGGCGGCAACCAGGTTTTCAACCGGGTCTACAAATATAGATACCCTTATGCCTGCCTGCTTAAAAACGCCTATTATCTGTTTCAGGTAGGCTTGTTCCTTTATGGTGTCCCAGCCGTGGTTGCTAGTAAGCTGGTTAGGGCCGTCAGGGACCAGCGTAACCTGTGCGGGCCTGGTTTCCAGTACCAGTGCAACGAACTTATCTTCAACGGGGTTGCCCTCAATATTAAACTCAGTTGTTATTATTTTATTTATTTCCCTTACATCGCTATAACGTATGTGGCGTTCATCGGGCCTTGGGTGCACCGTAATGCCATCAGCACCAAATTTCTGGCAGTCAATAGCTACCTGCAGCACATTGGGGTTATCGCCGCCACGGCTATTGCGCAGGGTTGCAATTTTATTAATATTGACAGAGAGCTTGGCCATTTGAAAAATTAAAACTTAAAAGTAAAAAAGTAAAAATGCCCATGCGGTTGCTGCATGGCCTACATTTTTGAAAACTAAAAGGTAAAAGTAGAAAATTTAAAGCGTGTGGCAATAAATGCAGGGGCAGGCCGTGCGCCTGCCCGGCATAACATGTTCCCATTACCAATCTCCTGTATTAGGGCAACCGAAAGGTGTTGCCCCCTACGCCTCTATATGGATTTTTTTTGAAAACCTCGCCCCAATTGAAAACAACGCGATACCGATAATACCGCCTATGCTATCGGCAACAACGTCTAAAACCTCGCTTGAGCGGCCAAGGGATGGCAACGCACCCTGCAATATTTCAATAATAGTGCCGTAGGCGATAGCCAGCGCCAATACCAGGCACAAACGCACTAACCCTGTAGAAGGCTGCGAGCAGAGCGCTAAAAAAGTGAAACCGCCAAAGAAAATGAAGTGTACCCACTTATCAATAAGGGGCAGCGGTACGTGGGGTACATTGCGGGCTGGCATAAGGCAACCCACTAAAATGAGCAAGGCCCATAGCATAGCTAAGAACCTTGCCCGTCTTTTATAAGGGGAATACTCAGTAAATAATAACATTTATTATCCTACAAGCGCTTTGTAAGCAGCGGCATCAAGCAGGCCTTCAACGTCAGCAACATTGTCAACGTCCATTTTAATCATCCAGCCTGCGCCATATGGGTCGGTATTTACGCTTTCTGGCTTGCTTTCCAGGCCGGTATTTACTTCTGTAACGGTGCCGCTAACAGGTAAATAAAGGTCCGATACTGTTTTTACAGCTTCTACGGTGCCGAATATTTCGTTCGCTGCCAGGTGCTTACCTTCAGTAGGTACATCTACGTAAACGATATCACCCAGTTCGTGCTGTGCGAAATCTGTAATACCGATAGTAGCGGTGTTGCCTTCAATGCTGATCCATTCGTGATCCTTGGTATAGCGTAAATTGCTTGGGAATTCCATTTGTATAATTTTGGGGTAAAAATAGCAAAATACTTTGCAGTACGAAATGATAGTTGTTACTATATTTCTTAGTTAACCTTTTGACAACTTCGCCAACAGGGGAAATTGTTTTGGCGGCATCGCTTACTTTTGTTTTTAAGGGCTGCTTTTAGGTTAAATTGCAGGCCAATAGTTTCGATAAATTTAAAATAATTATATAAAATATGAATAACCAGCTACAAGGCCACATAGAGGCAGCATTCGGCAACCGTGAATTATTAAAGGATGAAGCTTATAAAAACTACATACGCGAGGTGATAGAGGAAGTGGACAAGGGCCGCCTGCGGGTTGCACTGCCAACTGCCACCGGCTGGGAAGTGCAGGAATGGGTAAAAAAGGCAATCCTCCTTTATTTTGGCATACAGCCTATGCAAACCTGGACCGTAGGGCCAATGGAGTTTTATGATAAAATGCTGCTGAAGCAGGATTATGCTTCGCTGGGCGTGAGGGCGGTGCCGCATGCTGTGGCCAGATATGGCGCTTATATAGCCCGTAATGTGGTGCTGATGCCGAGCTATGTGAACATAGGCGCATATGTAGATGAAGGTACAATGGTAGATACCTGGGCAACTGTGGGCTCATGCGCGCAGATAGGCAAGGGTGTGCACCTGAGTGGCGGCGTAGGCATAGGCGGTGTTTTAGAGCCATTGCAGGCATCGCCGGTAATTATAGAAGACGGCGCCTTTATCGGTTCCCGCTGCATAGTGGTAGAAGGCGTAATTGTGGAAAAAGAAGCGGTTTTAGGCGCTAACGTGGTGCTTACCCAGTCCACCAAAATAATAGATGTGAGCGGCAGCGAGCCAGTGGAGTATAAGGGCAGGGTTCCGGCACGGAGTGTGGTGATACCGGGCAGCTATACCAAAAAATTCCCGGCAGGGGAGTATAATGTGAGCTGCGCGCTGATAATAGGCACGCGCAAACCATCAACCGACCTTAAAACCAGCCTGAACGATGCGCTTAGGGAGTTTAACGTGGCAGTTTAGTTTTTTTAGCAGAAAGTATAGGGTAGAAAGCTGAAAGCCTTGATAGCAGAGGCTCGCATCCTATGCTTGGAGGTAAGAAGCCGGGCTTATTTCTACTTTATACTTGTGGCATCACCTGCGGTTTTGCTTCTATTATAGGAAACAATAGAACAGCTTTTTGCTTTCGACTTACAACTTTCGACTCTCTACTTACAACTCTCTACTAACTACTATGTACTATTTACTTTTCACCATTGACTGGGATTTTTTCAATAAGGTTTACTACAACCAAAAGGTATCCGACTACCTGCTGTTTGTGGGTATCATTATAGGCACGCTGGTACTCAAAAAGCCATTGGCGTCTTGGCTTACGCGCATGAGCAGCGGGCTTGCTGCACGGTATAGCTACATGAAGCATAAGGACACCATCCGCGAAATGCTTTTCAAGCCTTTTGAGCGGCTGCTTCAAACTGTGCTTTTCTTTGTTGCTACTGAACAACTGGCTAATATACTGGATAGCGTAGTATTTAAGCGGCTGGTATCAACCAAGCAGGGGGTGCGCATAAACCTGGGCGATATTACCGACCATGTGTTCCTTTTCCTGTTTATCGTGTTCTTTACGCAGCTCGTTACCCACTTTATTGACTTCATTTATTATTTGCGGATGGGCAAAGCCCAGGAAGAAAAAAACGTTTCGCGGGAGCAGATGCTGCCCCTGATAAAGGAAATGTCGAAGCTGCTGGCGTGGATTTTGGGTAGTTTCTGGGCACTGGGCAGTGTTTTTCATGTCAATGTGCCCGCGCTTATTACCGGCCTGGGCATCGGTGGTGTAGCCATTGCACTGGCAGGCAAGGAAACTGTTGAAAACTTTTTTGCTGCATTTACCATACTGTCCGATAAGCCATTTCAGGCGGGCGATGTTATAAAACTGGGCGAAATAGAAGGTGTTGTAGAACGCATGGGCTTTCGCAGTACCCGCATCCGCAATGCCGATGGCTCTGCCTACATTATACCTAACCAAAACCTGGTTAGCCAGAACGTCATCAACCTGTCTACGCGCAGTACCCGGGGCATGAAGGTCGTGGCCAACATCAGGTACGGCATTTCGCATGCTGCACTGGAAGGGCTGATAGGGGAGATAAAAGAGGCGCTGCTTAAAACACCGCCTGTAACAGAGCCTGTAACAGCCATTGTAGAGAATTTTGATAAAGAAACATTCCAGTTGGTAGTGTCTTACCACCTGCCGCACCCGCTTCCTGAAGGTAAAAACCTGCTGGCTATGAAGCATGAAATCAACCTCAAGGTATTCGAAATTATTACCCGGCAGGCCAAATTAGGGGCATTGCCAGGCACTATTGAGTAATTTTAACGGGTTTATATTATAAAATAATCGCCTGCAATTCGGTCTTTTTTGCTGAAAAATGTGCACCTGAATTTACCATTCAAAGGATAAATCGTGCATTTCACACCCCAAAACATGCATTTCGGAAGATAGCCCACTTTTTTTGTGTGGGCTGAAGGTATATTGCATCATCAATCAGCGAAGAGCTAAGGCGCAATAAAGCATTAATAAAAAAATGGTTGTTTGCAGCGCAGGTTGGTTTGCAATAAAAAATTATATAACCGTTCAAGGGTTATGAAAGATATAGGGAAAAATATACCTCATTTATTTTCATTTTTTCCCAATAGCTGCCTAATCATAGGCAGCTTTTTTTTGTCCGCCCATTAGCAACTTTACCTAACTTCATAGCCGAAAAAAGCAAGCCCAGGCCAGCAATAAGCCAGGCTGGGTATTTTATTCACCGTGGGCCACCTATGTGCCAGTTGTATGGGTAGATTTATAATAGCAGCGTTATTCCTATTGTCATTGGCGGCAAAGCTATGCGGGCAGGTTGTGCCTGCCGATGGTGCATTGTTGCATTACAGGCTTATTGGCTTTTCGGCCCCAGGCATGGCTTCAGGTGGTAGTTATATTTTACAGGTAGCAGAGGGCTATTATAACGAGCCGGATTCTTTTAAGAAGAATATCGCTTTTACCCTCGCAGCGAAGGCTGGTAAAATTGTAGCTGAAGTGCCGCACTGGGGTAAGGCTTACACCTGGTGTATGGTGGCTGCCAGCGGGGGCGCAGGCGCGCTACACCATTTCAGCACACAAGCCATAGCCTCCAGCGGGCCTGATGCCCGCAGGCTAAGGTTAGTGCAGCCCGCACTGAAATACGCCGATGCTTTTGTTTTTTCAGATGCGGCTAAGGCCTTGTATAACATGAAGGGGGAGGCGGTTTGGGTAATGCCTGCCATAGAAGGCGTTGTAAATGAAGGCACTGTGGTACGCGACCTCAAAATATCGCCTGCCGGCACCATTACTTTTATGACCATGGCCATGGCTTATGAGATTGATTATTATGGCAAAGTGCTGTGGCAGGCTCCTAACAGGGGGGAGGTAAGTGGCGAAAGCGTAGAGCATTACCACCATGAATTTACCCGGCTGGGCAATGGGCACTACATGGTGCTGGGGCAGGAGCTGGTGGCGTGGGGCTGGCAGCTTACCAGTACAGGCGATAGCACGCTCGTGTTTGCAGGCGGCGTGGGCCAGGATAATACCTTCAGGAAAACGTTTAAAATGCCTTTCGGTACTGTGTTGGAATATGATGCTGCCGGGAAGCTGGTTTGGGGCTGGCGGTATTCCACGTATTTCAGGGAAGCGGGGCTGAATACACAGATAGCCAAACGGGCTTACCTGGATAGCCATGAAAACGCGTTCTATTTTGATGAGAAGGCTGGCTTGCTTTATGTGAGCTTTAAAAACCCCAGCGAGGTTTTAAAGGTAAAATACCCCGAAGGCAAGGTGCTGGCTGTTTATGGCAAAGATTTTAAACATGCCTACGATACTCAAGCCACCGCGCCCTTTTGCCAGCAGCACGGCTGCAAAAAAGGTAAGGGGGGCGGTTTGTATTTGTTCAACAATAACTTCTGCAACCCCGGTGCATTGCCATCGGTGGCTATGTTTGAGGAACCTGCTGCAAAGCAGGGGCAACTGAAATTGGCCTGGGCATACCAATACCCTATAGCAGCTAAAGATGTAGTAAAAGTGGCAGCCACAACCGGGGGCAATGTGATAGAAATGCCGGGCGGCGAGGTTTTTGCTTCCATGTGCGCACCCTACGGCAATGTTTTTATTGTGGGCAAGGGCAAAAAGAAGCTTTGGGATGCGGTGCTGGAAAAATGGGATGCAGCAGCTAACAAATGGGTGCCGCAAGACCAGTACCGCGCCAGCATAATAACCAGCCGCCAGCAACTGGAGCGGTTAATAGGGAATGCCCAAAAGTGACGGTTATTTTTTCACGCCTTGGCCCATGATGCCATGCTTTACTATCTTTACCCGGCTATTACCGCCTACTATGCCAAAAATCTGCTGCGTATTGGTTTTACTATTGTTGTTAACCAACAAATTGGGTGCACAGCTGCACCCCCGCGAGGGCGATTCGCTTAATTACAGGCTTGTAGCCTTTATTGTGCCTTCGGGTGGTGAGCGCAAGATGGCAAGAAGCTATGATGCAGGCGCCCGCTATACCCTACAGGTAGCTACCGGTACTTATGATAACGATAGTGCGTTTAACGCGCATATTGATTTAACCCGGGAGTCGAAAGAAAACGTAATTATGGCTAAAGTAGCGCAGTTTGGCACTGCCTACACCTGGCGTGTGGCCTATAAGCCGAAAAACGGGGCTGTGCAGCCCGGGCCTTTGCGCCATTTTACCACCAGGCGGCCTATTGAAACTATTGGCGGCAGCACACGGCTAAGGGTAACCCGCAGCGCGAAAAAGTATGCTGATGCCTATGTGATGCTTGACCATAACAAGTCGCTATATGATATGAACGGGGAGCTGCTTTGGTTCCTGCCGGATATAAAGGGTGTTACTGACCGGGCCAGCCTGCGCGACTTAAAAATATCGCCAAGGAACACTATTACCTTCCTGGTAGATATGATGGCTTATGAAATAAACTGGGATGGCGACATTTTATGGAAGGCTCCTGATAATGGCAAGGTTAGCGGCGAAAAGCGGGAGTATTACCACCACGAATTTTCTATGCGGAGCAACTGGCATTATATGGTTATGGGCAACCAGACCTTGCTGTGCAAGCTGCCCACGCCCGAAAATAAGTATGAGCTGCCTACCATTTGTAAAAACCAGTCAAAGCCCGATTCAGCCAGCAAGCTATACCGCAAACTGCAGTTTGGGACACTTATAGAGTATGGCCCCAAAGGCGATGTTCTATGGTCGTGGAAATCGGCGGAGCATTACGGCGACAAGCGCCTTAAAGATTACCTGAAATTAGCTGGCATAAGTGAATATGCGCTGCACGACAATGCCTTTTATTTCGATGAGCGCAACAAAGACATCTATATCAGTTGTAAGAATTTCAGCGCCATACTCAAAATAAAATACCCACAGGGTACTATTACTGCTATATACGGCTCTAAGTTTGTGCCCGGTAGCGAAGCGGTGGCTGACACCCTGTTTTGCGCACAGCACAGCATAATGAAGGGGGCGGATGGCAGCCTATACCTGTTCAATAACAACAACTGCAATTTTGGCGAAGCACCCAAAATTATAAAGCTACAGGAGCCAGCAAGGAAAGGCGAGGGGGCTACAAAAATATGGGAATACACCTGCCCTCTTGAAGGTGCCAATATGGAGAAAGTAAAAAGTGCCAGCATAACCACTGGCGGCAGCGTTTACGAACTGCCCGATGGGTCCATTTTTACCAGCCTTTGCAGCCCGTATGCATCAGTTTTTATAGTAAGCCCGGAGAAAGAAATACTGTGGAGCGCCATACCCGAGCTGCTGAGCAAAGCAGAAGGCAGGTGGGTACTGCTGCCACAATACCGGGCCAGCATAATCACCGACCCGCGCAAAATTGAATATGTGGCCAGGAATACGAATTTGCTGCGTTTTGAATAAGCGGGTCAGGAAAGTAAGTTGATGCTTATTTTGTCGTAGTTGATGCTGCGTTCAGGCATAGGCGATGGCTTCATAGCATTGCCGGGCGACTGGTTAATGGCAATTTCAAGGAACCCGGCACTGTTGAACCTGCAAAGCAGCCGGCCTTCGGCCACATCGTTATAATGCTGGCTTACAGTGCCAACCTCATCGCGTATGCCCAATAATTTTATGCTGAACTTCCGGTCGGCGGTCAGCGAGTCAAATTGTGCCTTATTAATGTTGATTACAATATTGCCGTAGCGGTCAATGTGCAATATGCTGCAGTCAACGCGGTTGCTAAACATTATAGGTGCAGTTGCCATAAGTGCACGGTGCGGCACATGGGCCGGGTACTTGCTTTCAGGTGCGGCACCGCTATCCAGGAAACCGATGGCTTTAGTTACCTGGCCCATCCATTCCTGTAGCCCTGTGGTGGCATTAAATTCATGGCAAAGAAGGGTAGTAGGCTGCTGTTCGCCGAAAATAAGCGGCAGCAAACCATTGTCGGGTGCCAGGAAGTAGTGGCCACCATGCAGCGCAAGTATTAGTTTTTGCCTGTTATTAGGGAAAGCGCCAGCCAGCAACAGGTGGATAGTGCCAGCAGGGAAATATTTATATGTAGATAATGTTAAGTAAGCGCCGTGCTGAATATCGCCACGGTTTACGGCATGCGATATGTCCACAATATCAGAGAAATACCGGTGGCGTGCCAGCATCACTTTTATATGGCTTACATACGTATCTTGCGTACCTAGGTCCGAAAGGATTGTAATAACTTGCATTGTAGTAACTAAGTAAGGGGATTGTATGACCAAAAGTACGCCTTTCGGGCAAAATGATTACGGTAAATTATATAAATACATTGCACCTAATAATTATTTTGTTGCATAAATGTAATAGTGATACCCACTTACGTGGTTTTCAGGCGGGTGGGGCTTAACTGAGTAGGGTAAGGGGCGGCTTTATATGCATATATTCTGCATTTTTTGATATTTTTTTGTATTTTGTGTCAAATTCTAAAAAAAAACCCAACCATTACAAAGTTGGTACTGTCTTTTAAGTTAGAAAAAATATTATCTTGCACTAAATTAATTTAATTATGAAACAAATTACATCCTTAGCCTTAGTTATGCTTTTTGCGTTCGGTAGCTCATTTGCAAAAGACCGAATGAGTAAACATGTAACCGTAAAAGGCGACAATGTTACCGTTACCTACGGCCAACCATCAAAGAAACAAGGGAATGTTATCCCGGAATTTGGCAAGGCATGGCGCACTGGTGTTGACGAGCCAACTATTGTTACACTGCCTAAGGGTTGTATGTTTGCCGGCAGGCAGGTAAACCCGGGTACTTACAGCCTGGTTACTATCCCTTATAAGGGTGAGTGGATCATCTACCTGTCAAGCAATTTGAACCTTGACGAAAACTTTGACGCTGAAAAAGTAAAAGCAGAAAACCTGTTGTATAGCAACGAGTTGATAGGCCATTCAGCAAAAGGCGTTGATGCCTTCACTATCGAAGCTGTAAAAGACGGTTTGTTGGTATCTTGGGATAACAGCAACATCATGATCCCAGTTCAGCCTTGGTAGTCTTAAACTGACCAAAAACTATTTTTAGTGACAAAGGCGTGCCATGGTGCGCCTTTAGTCGTTTGGCCCCGGTGCTTACAATGGGAGGGCATGTGCTGTATCAAGTGTTAAACTTTATTCCAACCGTGCGGAACCAGCTTATTTCTTTTGATTGCCTCATTTTAATTACATTATTTTACACTCAAAATCTATAATTATGAAACAATTTTCCGCATTATTGTTAGTTATGGTGCTCGCCATAAGCAGCTCATTTGCCAAAGACCGTGCCAGCGCACATTCAACAGTTAAAGGTGATTTCATTAGCATTACTTATGGCCAGCCCAAGATGAAGGGCCGCGATATCTTTGGTGGCTTAGTGCCGTTCGGGCAGGTTTGGCGCACAGGTGCTGACGAAGCAACCGAAATTACCATAACTAAGGGCTGTGTAATAGCAGGCAAGCAGGTGAGCCCGGGTACTTACTCATTGTTTACTATCCCTGAAAAAGGCGAGTGGACAATAATATTGAACTCAGAACTGAAACAATGGGGTTCATTCGGCTACGATAAGATTGCTGACAAAAACGTATTAGTAGCTACCGTGCCGGTAACCAAACTGAGCAAGCCAGTTGAAACATTTACTATCGAGGTAATGAGCACAGGTTTTACCATGTCATGGGACAAAACAAGTGTATTTGTTGAAACTAAACTGTAGTATGCACACAGCATTTATATAGGAAGGCGCACCCAATGGTGCGCTTTTTTTATTCCCTTACCAGCCGCCGATTGCTATTGGTATAGGCATCCATTATTTTTAGAAAAAAATTTTTTGCTTTTTCTGTAACTTTTTTTCCAAGCGCACGATATATATACTGAATGGAAGTTAATGAGTACAATGCATGTGTTAACGAATGGTCGGATGCGCTTTTCAGGTTTGCCTGCAAAAGCACCGGCAATGCGGATGATGCACGCGATGTAGTACAAAATAGCTTCGAAGTTCTTTGGCAAAAAAGGGAAGGTGTAGAACCAGCAAAAGCAAAGGCGTTCCTATTTCAGGTTGCCTACCGGCAGTCGGTAGACAACTACAGGAGGAAATCGCGGCTTTCGTATGGCGAAGCGCCCGACGAGGGCTATACCCCAGCCAACCCCGGCCTGAAAAGGGTGTTGGACAGGGCACTGGCCCAGCTCGATGACCAGGCACGGGCTTTGGTACTGCTGAAGGATTATGAAGGTTACCGCTATGAAGAAATAGCGCAAATAACAGGGCTTAACGAATCGCAGGTGAAGGTGTACCTGCACAGGGCACGGAACGTACTGAAGGACTATTTAGTAAGCATGGAGCACGTACTATAATAGGGCAGGCAACAACGGGTTAACAGTTTTTTGAAAACTAAAGCATTATGATAACGCTGGATAATTATGAAGAGTACCTGGTAATGCACGCCGATGGCGAGCTGCAGCCCCACGAGGAGGATGCATTGCAGGTGTTTCTTAATGAGCATCCGCACTTCAGGGAGGAGCTGCATGCTTACGGGCAGGCACGCTTAGTGCCTGATACCGAAGTAGTATATGCCAATAAGGAAGCCCTGCTAAAAACGTTGCCTGCAAAGCGTATAGCCCTGGCTCCTTTCTGGCGCAACCTAAGCATGGCAGCAGGCTTTGCTGCAATAATAGTAATAGCGGCAGTAGCCCTGCACGATGGTGGCAATAATACAAAAGTGCCAGTGGCAACAACTGCCGTAAGTAACACAACACAGCCTGTAGCCAGCACGGATACGGTAGTGGCGCAAAGTGATGTAGCAACAAACAGCAATGCTGCAGATAGTGGTGCAGCTGCAACAATAAGCACACCCGTAATAAGCCAGCAACCAAAGCATGAAAGGCATGCAACTGCTGCCCTGGTAGTACCACCTACCAGCAATAAACAACCACAAGCTATAGCAAAGCAGGAAGCTATAACTAAGCAGGAAGCAGCGCCAGCCATGAACGCGCGTGTTTATTTGAGCCCGGTTGCTGCCAGTGAGTTTAAAAAATTGCCAGTGGATGCAGCCCACTTTAACAACGTTGGCAATGCGCCCGATGATGGCTTTATAGCCAGCGCACCCGCCCGTAGGCAAACATGGATAGACAGGCTGCCTATAGAAGACGAAAAGAAGGAGCACCTCAATGCTATAGCGTCGGCAGTAACAACCGGAATAGATAAAGCCAGCGCATTTGAGAGCAGCATCAGCGATAAAAAGCTCACTATTAAAGTAGAAAAAAGAAAACTCATTTTATCCTTTTAACTAACACTAATACAAACGTTATGAAACAAGCAATTTGCGCTATTGTAGCAGTAGCAGGGCTATTCTTTGCCCAGGCCGCTAACGCACAGGACAAGAAAGAAGAAAAGAAAGATGAAAAGAAGAAGAAAACCGCACTTATGATATCTAACAACGGCTTATCTATTGAGCGGACAGATAGTACTGGCGTAAAGGAAAAAGAGCAGAAGCAATGGAGCACCTATACCAACTTTGATATTGGCGTGAACATGCTGCAGGACAATACCAACTACAATGACCCTGCAGTAAAAAGCTACCTGAATGTGCCAGCTTCCAAACAAAACAGCAACTTGTTCAAACTGAGGCAGAGCAAGTCTATCAACATCAATATCTACCCTTACCTCAAGTCGTTCAGGGCTTTGAAAACCGCAGGGCAGAAGATATATATTACTACAGGTATTGGCATGCAGATTTATAACTTCAGGTACGAAGATAATATTTCCTATACCCGCAACCCGTCCACCATTGTTATGGATACCTTATCATTCAGCAAGAACAAAGTGGGCATTGACTACCTGAATATACCGCTGATGTTTACGTTTAAAACAAGGTTGCACACCAACCATTCAAACCCTAAGAAAAGCACATGGCTGGTATATGGCGCAGGCATAACTGAAGGTTACAACATAGCATCGTGGACCAAACAGAAATCAAGCGAAAAGGGCAAGGTAAAAATGCACGATGATTTCAGCTTCTCCAACTTTAATACCTGCGTAACTGCTGAGATAGGCATAGAAAATATACTGAAGCTGTATGGCTCTTACCAGGTTACATCGCTTTACAGCAACGGTATTGACCAGCACCCTATTTGCATAGGCATAAGGATTGGCGGGATATAAATCAATGGTCAATTGTTAATGGGCAATGGTCAATTGTGTTGTTAATTATGCGCCAGGTAGAAGTTATGATGCTGAAGGCATCAAATATTTATAGGCAACGGGATACCTCCCGAGCCGATGCTGTAGGCATCGTATGTAAAATCCAGGTTTGTGGTGGCATTCGATACCTGCGGCATCAGTTTTTGCCTTAATGAAACCGCAAAGCTGGGCTGAATATTATGGTTCATTCGTGCTATGACTATGCCCTCAGCAACAATACCTTTCTTAAATACCAATCATTGTTGTCCGATAAAAATAGCTTACTTATGGCAAGAGGCGACATTGGCAATGCTTTTGGCCGCCCCCGCTTTGGAACAGGCTGCTTTATTGGTTGATTTAATCGCGTCTCCATTCCTTTATTTCGTAATTGTTTATTGTTTTAAAGGACTCAATGAGGGCTTGCGCCGTTCTTTTTTCTTGGCGAAAAAGAAAGGAACAAAGAAAAACGCCACCTTT
>CANBTK010000002.1 GCA_947372365.1 Flavipsychrobacter stenotrophus
GTATGAGGACCGGCAAAAAGGCCTTGGCGAAAAATTCCTTACATCAATCAACTTGCGGATACAGCAAATATTAGTAAACCCGGAGTATTTCAGCGTGAAATCGAAACCGGGATTTCACGAGGCTTTGGCAAAGAATTTCCCTTACTCGATTGTTTACAAAATTTACAGAAAACAAAGGGTGGTCTTGATTACCTCTATTCACCACCAAAAAAAACACCCTAGAACAAAGCACCGGAATTAACTTCTTATGTTGCTCCACTCACTCCTCAATATCCCGGCAATAACCACATCTTCAGGTACGCCGTTCCTCATTACGCTCTGGCGAATAACACCTTCTATTTTGGCACCCAGCTTTTCGGCTACTTTGGCGCTGCGGGTGTTGGCTACGGAGAAATGAATTTCAATTTTATTGAGCCCTACTTTTTCAAAAAGGAATTGGGTAAAGTGCTGCAGGCTGGCTGATATAACGCCCTTGCCTTCATAGCCCTTGGTAACCCAGTAGCCTATCTGTGCTTTTTTAACCTGGTGGTTCCACTGGTGCATATCTACGCCGCCTATTATTTCGCCATCGTAAAATATGCCCAGGTAAAGCGCCTGTTGTGTTTTGGTGTTGTGCAGGGCATCCTGTATGTAGCGGAGCGAATGCTCCGCCTTGGTAGTATGGCTCACCCAGTCCAGCCACTGGCTTAGGTGCGCCCGCGATGCATTGACTGCTGCAAATAAAGCAGGGGCATCTTCTGCTATATAGCTGCGCAACTGTATGTGGTTATCTACGGTTATTGTTACCAACGTTTACTATTTAGCAGTGCCATTCAATTTATGCCACATCTCAGGGATCCGCTTTATCCAGCCCAATTCCCTCATCTTCGTTTTAGCGTCTTCCACCGGGGAGCCAAAATAAGTTTTGCCCGCTTCCAGGCTTGATGGTACGCCGCTCTGCGCCAGCACCACCGCGCCCTTGCCTATGGTAAGGTCTTTGCTCACGCCTACCTGGCCCCATAATATTACTTCATCTTCAACAGTAGCTACCCCGGCAATGCCCACCTGCGATGCCATAATGCAGTTCCTGCCCACAACGGTATCGTGCCCTATCTGTATGTGGTTATCCAGCTTAGTGCCCCGGCCTACTACCGTGTCGTGGCTCACGCCCCTGTCCACTGTGCAGCACGCGCCTATTTCCACATCGTCCTCTATCACCGCACGGCCGCAGCTCAGCATTTTGTCATACTGCACTTCCCGGTCTTTGCGGCGCTTAAAGTAGAAGGCATCGGCGCCTATTACAGTGCCTGCATGCAATACTACATTGTTGCCTATAACGCTGTGGTCGTATATTGTAACATTGGGGTGTATAATGCAATCTTTGCCTATGGTTACGTGGTTGCCTACAAACACGCCAGGCTGTATAATGGTCCCTTCGCCTATAACAGCGCTGTCGCTTATCATTTTAGTTGCAGGCTCAAACGGGCGGAAGCGCCTTACAATTTTGGTATAGGCATCAAACGGCTCACTGGTTACCAGCAGTGTCTTGCCCTCGGGGCAAGGCACATCTTTATTAATGATGATAATGGTAGCCGCTGAGTTCAGGCACTTGTTGTAGTATTTCTCAAAATCAACAAAAGAAATATCGCCTGCGCTCACTTTGTGTATTTCGTTAATCCCAATGGCTAACTGCCCAGCATCACCCTTTATTTCCGCCCCTAAAAATTCTGCTAACCATTGCACCGGTACCGGCTGTTCAAACTGCATTCGTATAATTTTGTGCAAAAATACAAATTTGAAAGTGCACTGTTTAGCCCAAATTGCATTTCTTTTCATCTTTGGCTTAATTTCGGCCTAATCAACCAGCATAATTTTGCAATACATAAATATAAACGGGAAGTTAATTGATTCGGCGAAGGCTGGTTTGCCAGTAGATAATGGCGCTTTCAGGTACGGCTATGGCCTTTTTGAAACCCTGCTGGTGCGTAACGGCAGCATAGCGCTGGCCGCCAGCCACATGGAGCGCCTTTTTGCAGGAATGCTGCAGCTTCGGCTGGGCCTACCGCCGCGCATGGATGCAGCCTGGCTGCAAAGCCAGGTACTCAATACCGTAGCTAAAAACAAACTGGATGCCCTGTGCCGGGTACGCCTGCAGGTATCCGCTGGCGGTGGCGGCTTGTTTAGCACAACCGCCGGGAAGGCCAGCTTTGTAATAGAGTGTTTTGAACTGGCGGAAGAAAATACCACCCTGAATGAAAACGGGCTGGTAATGGGCATTGCCGAAGGCCTGCAAAAAAGTGCCGACAGCCTGGGCAACCTTAAAACCTGCAATGCCCTCATTTATGCCATGGCGGCAAGGCAGGCGAAGGAAAATAAATGGAATGATGCCTTTGTGTGCAATACCAACGGGCACATCATAGAAAGCACCATTGCCAATGCCTTCTGGATAAAGGGAGGGCTGGTTTATACCCCACCCCTGGCCGACGGCTGCATAGCCGGGGTAATGCGCCGCTACATTATGGAAGCACTAAAAAATGTCACGGAACAGCACCTGAGCGCAGAAATGCTGATGGATGCCGACGAGGTATTCCTTACCAACGCTATTAAACGCATAAAGTGGGTAGGTAGCATTGGCAATAAAACCTATGGCAATGCAGGCATCAAAAAGATATATTCCGAGTGTTTCCCAATATAACAATTGACTACTTTTATACCGTTTTCAGTTTCAACATTTACTTTTACCCAACACTGTATGAAAAAAGCAACCCTCGCATTCCTGTTTTTGGCAGCATTGCATTTGCCATCGTTAGCACAAGTAAACATTGGCCCCATGATAGGGCTTAATATGGCCAACTATGCCATAAAACCAACAGCTGCGAACAACGCAACCCAGCTGCGGCCCGGGGTGCGTGCGGGTGGGGTTATTGATATAATGCTGAGCGATAATGCCAGCCTGCAAACAGGCATTGCCTATGTACAAAATGGCTTCAATTCCACTAATGGAGCTTACTTTAAAGTGAATACCATTGAGATGCCCCTTACTATTGAGTTTCACGCCCATGAATTCTTTTGGGGTGGGGGCTTCTTCCTGGGGCTCAACAAAGGGGGCACTGCCAAATTATATAACAGCCGCAACGGGCTTTTAGAAACGTACAATATAAAGGTTGGGAAAGAAGCGGGGAATGACCTGGTACCAGTGGATAATGGCTTTATAGTTAATGTAGGCATTCAATTTAAAGAAGGTGTTTTCTGGCGGGCTCACTTCCTTAAAGGGTTTGTACACCTTGACCCTAGCAGCTCGCCGGGGGTATCGGTAACCGATTACAATTTCGGGCTATCCATAGGTTATTTCCTGTTTTACAAAAGTGAACTAAAGCAAAAGAAAAAAGCAGAAACGCCAATGCATTTTAATGCAGGGCCTAAGCAAAGCCCGGCACCTGCACCCAAGCCCAATAACTAACAAAGCACAGCCGCAGTGCAAAAAAAACAAAACGGCTCTATTTAGGGCAATTCCTATTGGTGACAAGCGTTGTTTTGGCTCGCCAAATATTAGTAAACTTCAATAAAACATCCACGGGTACAATGAGGAAAATATCCCATTTTGTTTTGGCGTTGTGCCTCCTTTCGCTGCCTGCCAGCGCCAGGCCAAATTTTGCAGCTTTAGCAGGCCTTAATTTTGCCGACTACCGCCTTATATCGCCTGGCAACAAGGAACGTATCAACTTAGTGCCATCGTTCAGGGGCGGGTGCTTTGGCGACTTTCTGCTGCACGGCGCTGCCTACCTGCAACCAGGAATTGCCTACGTGCGTAGCTCTTTTGAATATGGCGGCCCTGATTTCAAAAGTGTAGCCACTATCAATTCTGTGGAGCTGTCGCTTAACTTTAGCCTAAAATTACGTAGCCGGGTTATCATTGGGGCCGGCCCATATCTTACCCGAAATGTTAGTGGCGATTATACCCACACCTATAACGGGTACACAACCAGCCGGCCGCTACTTAGCAACAGCAACGCGTCGGCCGACATGATTAAACGAACCGATTTGGGGTTTACTGCCTATGTGGGGTATCAGTTCAGAAATGGGCTTTTCATTAAAAGCCAGATGACGCGGGGCCTTGTAAACCTGGACCCGCTCGACAGAAATAGGTATGCCATAACTAACTTCACATTCGGCATTACCGGAGGTTATTTCCTGTTTAATAAAACTAAAGCCCAGCGGCAAAAAAAAGCTGCCGGGAGGGCAAGGAAGGATGAGGGTGTAGAGAAAAACACAGGGAAGCACAGGCGGCCTGAAAATGACTAAACGGGCATTTTCCTGATTTTACCCAAAAACATTTAAAATTGTTACATTTGGTACAGATTTTGACGCTATCTGGTAAATTTTAAATGAACCACACATTCCCCTGATGAAAAAAATACTACCCTTCCTTTTCATAGCCCTATCGCTGCCCGCATTTTTAAAGGCGCAGGTAAACTACGGCCCTATACTGGGGCTAAATATTGCACGGTACAAACTGGATGCGGGTTTTCTGGCTTTCAGCACATCAAGCAAGCCGGGTATACTGATAGGCGGCGTGGCCGAAAAACAACTCAAGGGGCATTTTTACCTGCAGGCAGGCGCGCAGTTTGTGAGCAGTGGCTACGATTTAAATTACTACGGGCTGGCATTAACGGCTACTATACGCACCATTCAGGTGCCTGTGAACCTTTTGTTTAAACCAGGTAATGAAGAAAACCGGAAATTCCACTTTGGAATAGGCCCTTATTTCGGGGTCAATATTGTAGCGCACGAAAGGATAACAGCCTCGGGGCCGTTAACCAGCTGGGGCGTTCCCGAAAATATTGATTCTGTGCACAACCTTACTACCGGGGATTTGGGTATCGGGATAAATGCCGGCTACCATTTTACGAAGAGGGTATTTGCACAGGCACACCTGCAGAAAGGCCTTACCAGCTTGTTTTTCGACACGCAGGGCTTTGATGTAAAAAACTATAATTACGGCCTTACTGTTGGCTATTTGTTTGGCAAGGAAAAGGAAAAGCCTAAAAAACGCCCAATCAGGAAATAACGCCCGGGTTACTTTCAGTACAATATTTCAATTGTTCGCCCGTTAATAACCCTACACAGCCACTTCATAATTATACCCTATGAAAAACGCAATCTTACCCGCATTAGCATTGCTATTGCCGCTCAATGCCGCAATAGCGCAAATAAAAATAGCCCCCGAGTTTGGGCTCAACCTTTCCACCTACACTGCCAGCAGCAAATACTCCGAGCCTGTTGCCACCGTTAAGCCCGGCTTCAGGCTGGGGGCTGTGGGCAATATACCGCTGGGCGGGGGCTTCTACCTGCAGCCATCGGTAGCGTTTGTGCAAAATGGCTATGTACAAACGGAAGTAGATAATGTGAACATTGCTACTATCAACAGTATAGAAATACCTGTGAACGTAACGTATAAGCATAACGGTTTTTTTGTGGGCGCTGGCGAATATTCCGGGATAAACGTTAGTGGCAAAAGACGCAACAATGGCTTTTTCAACCATGGGGAATCGCCTATTGAAATAGGTGGCAAACCAGGGACTTTAAGAAGGGCGGCCATGGGCTTTAGCTTTACTACAGGCTACGAAACGCCGGGGGGCTTTTTCGCACGGGCTTATTACCAACAGGGCATTACTAACGAAAATACTGGCGACCCCGAAATTTACGGGCGGCTGCACCATACCAGCTTCGGGCTGGCAACAGGTTACTTTATTGGTAAAAAGGCTACGCCTAAAAACCCTGGCAATGCCGCGAAGCGCAGCGAAAAAAATGTGCGCCTGGCAATACAGGCAGGCGGCAACCTTTCCAACTACGCCTGCTCCCGGGGGCGTATACGCAGCGCGGACTACACCTTTTTCCACGGCATGCAAACCAACAAAACACGGGTAGCCCCTATGCTGGGCTTTAGGGCGGGTGTAGCTGCTGAAATGGCTATTGATAAAAATGCGGCATTGCAAACAGCCTTATCATTCGTAACAAATGGTACTAAAAGTACTACAGAAGCACAGGCCACACCAAGCTCTATAGTAACCACATCTACTATCAGCACTATTGAGCTGCCGCTGCATTTCGTGTACAAAGTGAAACGCTTCTTTATTGGCGCGGGGCCATATGTAGCACTGAACATCAGCAACAAAGGCACCTACGCCTATAATGGCGAAACAACCCCTCTAAAACCGCAAATGAAGCTCAACAATTCCAGCTACTTTAAAGCGTGGGATGGCGGCTTAGGCGCAGTGCTGGGTTATGCGCACAAAAGCGGCCTTTTTATTAAAGCCCATTACCAGGCAGGCCTTTTGCCTGCTTATGCCGACGATGATATCGACTTCCGGGCAAGGGTACGCTACAACGCCAATTGCGGGCTTACGCTGGGTTACTTCCTTGGGAAGAAGAACAGTTAACCAACCGTACCCACGGCGCTTATATGATACTTACTATGGGGATGCCGCAATGCATCCCCATTTTTTGCATAATATTGCATTCAGGTTTTACAATCACCAAAATAACCATGAAGCATTTCATCCTCACCATAACAGCAATTGCATTATTAACGGCTTATGCCACAGGGCAAACCAAATTCGGCATTGAAGCGGGCGCGGTTTCATCGGGATACGCCGTTAAGAAAGGCGGCCAGCGTATTTTTACAGCCGACAAATTGGGCGGCGCTTTCGGGCTGGGCTTCGACTCTAAAATAAAAAACCACGTTTACGTACAAACTGCGCTGCTGTACGTAATGAATGGCTACTTGCAAAACACCTATAAAGGCGACCTTACCTTTTCTGTAAATACGCTGGAGCTGCCGCTCACCCTTATCTACAAAACCGAGAAAGGCATTGGCAACCGTATGTTCTTTGGTGGTGGCCCCTACCTGGGCATCAACCTGTTTGGCGACAAAAAATACAGCCCTGTCGATAGCGCTGAATTCTTTGTAAAAACCAACATTGGCAATAACCAAAGCGACAGCCTGAAGTACTTTGACTACGGGCTAAGGCTCGTTGGCGGCTACGAATTAAAGAATGGCTTTTTTATAAGGGTACATTACCAGCAGGGCTTCGCTAACCAAAGCGCCATTAATGACTATAAAAACCTGCTGAGGAACAAAAGCACTGGCATTTCGGTTGGCTACTTAATAGGCACAAGCAAAGAGAAAAAAGCCGAGCGCCGCAACAGGGCTTTCAGGAGCCATGGCCTGGAAATGTAGTAAAAAATGAAAAAGCAAAAGTAAAAAAGTAAAAACCCTACAGCTTTATGCCCCTTGTTAAACAATACGTTCCTGCACTCCTGCTTGTAGTGCTATGTAGCAATAACGCGCGGGGCCAGTTGGGCTATGGCGCTGAGGTGGGGGTGGGCATGAGCAGCATGCATTTTGCGCCGGCTATAGGTTTTACGTCTGCATCCAAAACACCTGTTTTAGGCGCAAAAGCCGGTGGCATTATTGATGCCGGAATCAACAAGCACATTTACTTCCAGAGCGGGCTGTACTGCTCGCTGAAAGGGCAAACGCGCCACTTTGCCTTCCACCTTTCCGACAGCGTTAATGAAGCGGTAAGCCAAACGCTGCACCTCGCTTATTTTGACCTCCCGCTTAACCTGTGCTACAAAACTGGCATACAGGGCAAAGGCAGGGTAATAATGGGCATTGGCGCAACCCTGTCTTACATACTTGGCGGCAGCAATAAACTCAGTTCGCAAGGCGCAGATTCCGGCAGGCACTTCAATACTAATATCAGTGCCAAAGTAAGCCCCGGCAGCCCGCTGAAAGCATTTGACCTGGGCGTGAATTTATTCGCGGGCTACGAAATGCCAACGGGATGGTTTTTCAGGGCTTACTATACTGCAGGCACTAACGAC
The DNA here is from genome assembly GCA_947372365.1 of Flavipsychrobacter stenotrophus. Taxonomy (GTDB): domain Bacteria; phylum Bacteroidota; class Bacteroidia; order Chitinophagales; family Chitinophagaceae; genus Flavipsychrobacter; species Flavipsychrobacter stenotropha_D. The sequence continues at coordinate 7,870 of CANBTK010000002.1, forward strand.
CTTGGGCTGGGTACCGAAATAGATAAGAACAGGGCCTGGGGCATAAGCGCGGGCTATTTGCTGGGCAAGGGGCGCAATATCAATAAAGAAACCGATGATTTGATTGACAGGAGCAAGGACTAAATGGACTTAAATCCCTTCCACCCTTTCCTTCAGTTTCTGGTTCATCTGCCTGAAGCCTTCTGCCGTTTGCACATCCAGCATTTTTTTCATGAACGGTATTAATATGCCCCTGAAATGCTCGTACTGCATAAAGGTAGTTGTGCCATCGCCATTATCCTGTAAACGGAAGGTGTGCTCGCCATCGAACAAATAGCCTACCCCCAATTTGCCTATCCACCTGAATTCTTTGCCCTGCTGAAACTGCAATACCCGTGGCTTAAAAACCATGCCCTTTGAACCCGGCACCTGCAACAGCGCTTCTATGTGCTGGCCCACTGCGGGCTTGCCTTTTATGGATTTAATAAAAGGGTTCCATGTGGGGTAGGCTTCAAAATCGGTGAGTACCTGCCATACCTTAGCAGGTGTTGCTTTGATGGTTATTTCAGTGTAAACCATTTTACCGTTCGTAATAACTTCGCCAGCTGTGGCGCTTGCTGTGGTGGTGTTTTTTGTGTTCATGTTTTTTGCGTTTGCGCCGGCAATTGCTATTATGCAAGCCAGCAGGATGAATAGAATTTTGTTGTTCATTTTCGTTGTTTTTGATAGAACAAAATTCGCTCATGCGCACCGCTCAAAACGATAACAAAAGATAAGAAATCAGCCGGCTCATTTCCGCATCACCCTGTTGCGTATGCGGCTAAGGCTTACTGGCGTTATGCCCAGGTAGTTGGCTATGAGGTGCTGGGGTATGCGCTCTATTATCTTCTTCTTATTGCCTTCCAGCAGTTGTATATAGCGCTCCTCAGGGCTAAGGGTAAGCAGCCCCACCATTCGGTCCTCTACGCCTACCAGCGCCCACTCTGCGAGCTTGCGCCCGAACCGTTCCCAGTATATGCTTTTTGTAAAAAGCTCCGCAAGTGCGGTGTATGGGAATACAATAAGCACACAATCGGCCATGGCTTCAATACTCACATCTGATGGCTTGCCTGTTATGCAACTTATATAGGCGCCCACAAAGGCATTTTCAAAATAGAAGTAGGTCGTCCTTTCTTCCCCATCGCGCGTGTAATAGTGGCGCATGGAACCGTCAATTATCAAGCCTATATCTTTGCCATGCTTTCCCTCAGGTGTCAGGAAACCGTGTTTGGGAATGGCAAGTTCTTTAAGGGAGGGCGTAAGCAATTCCCAATCCGCATCTGGCATTTTACCAAATTGCTCTACCTGCTTCCGCAGTACATTTACCCGCTCGTTAAAATCCATGGGCTAAACTATTCAACATGAAAATACAAAAAAGCAGCTACACTAAAAAGGATAGCTGCCTCTCATTTATTATTAAACCCAATGCTTAATGGTGGCCCGCTGTTTGTGGCGCTTCTTCTGCATCAGCTGAAGGCTTGGCAAACGTTTCGGGTTCAAGCCCCCTCAACTTCCTCACCCAGGCCTTAAACCTGAAACTCAACAGGCACATAACCGGCACTGCTATAAGTGTTAAGAAGGTAGCGAAGGTAAGGCCATATATCATGGTCCATGCCAGCGACGACCAGAAGGCTGCACTATCTCCGCCAAAATAAATATGCGGGTTCAGCTCGGTAAATAAAGTACTGAAGTCTATGTTAAGGCCAACAGCGAGTGGAATAAGGCCCAGTATAGCTGCAGTTGCTGTAAGCAATACCGGTGTCATACGGGTACGCCCCGCTTCCACTATGGCATCATAAGGCTCCATGCCCTCGTGCAGCATCATATCCATAAACTCCACCAGCAATATACCATTACGCACCACTATACCTGCCAGCGCTACAATACCAATACCGCTCATTACCATAGAGAAGGTGTTGCGGAACATTGCATAGCCCAGCAATACGCCCGTGATACTGAACAGTACCTCGCTCATAATAATAACCGTACGGCTCAGCGAGTTAAACTGGAGGATAAGTATGAGGAAGATAAGCATCATGGCTATGCCCATTGCGTTGCCAAGGAATGCACCTGTTTCAGCCTGCTCTTCCTGCTGCCCACCCATCTTTATTGTCATAGATGCGGGTGCATGGAATTCATCTATTTCGCGCTGCACGGCAGCAACAACATCATTATCGTTAAAGCCTGATACTACGTTAGATGACAATGAGATAATACGCTTCTGGTTCTTGCGCTTGATACCGCCATAGGTAGAGCCATAATGCACATTGGCAAAGGCACTTACAGGCACTGTGCGTATTGCTCCGCCCATACCCATGTCGCGGTACACTATTGGTAAGTTCCTTACCGCATCAATGTTAGCGCGCTGCGATTTTATAAGGCGCAGGTTTATAGGGTAGTCGTCGTTGGCATCGCGGAAACGGGAAACTTCTTTACCAAATATAGCGGTACGCAGGTTCATGGCAACGGAATAGGTCGATATGCTTTCGCTGTTCATGCGTTCCCTGTCTATATCAAATACTATTTCAGGCTTGTGGGCATCAAAGTCGCTGCGCAACTCTTCTACACCGGGCACTTGTTTTTGCTTCAGGAAGCGTTTCAGCTTTTCAGATGTTGCCACCAGTGTATCCAGGTTATCGCCTGTTATGTCTATCACAATAGGCTTAGGCAATGGCGGGCCACCGCCTTCTTTATCTACAGTTACTTCAGCGCCCGGGTAAGACCTTACCGCTGCCCGTATTTTTTCAAGGTACATAGCCGTTGACACGCCATTCCTCTTTTCAAAACCTTCAAAGGCTACTGTTATTTTACCCTTGTTCGGGAAGTCGCCTATCTCGCCGCCATTAGGGTCCACGGCATCAACAGTTACGTTGGCTATTACCGATTTTACAATCGGGTTTTTCTTGCCCGTTGCAGGGTCGTTGCCCAGTACATCGTTTACCTTCTTTTCCATTGACCTCAACACTTCGCTGGTATAAGCCTGGTCGGTGCCTACTGGCAGGTTCAGGTAAACATAGGCGAAGTTAGGGTCGGCCGATGGGAAGAACACGAAAGGCACATTGCGCATTGTGTAGAAGAGAATAGATATCGGCAACAGTATAAATGTAACTGCAAATACTTTAACCGGGTGTGCCAGTGCGCGCTTCAGCCACCTTGTGTACCAATCACGGAATGCAGGCCATGCTTTATTCTGGAAGGCATTGATCATCTTCGAGAAAATGAATTTTTCAAGCAGCACAAACAAGTAAATGAACATCACGAAATTGCCAATACCGAACGACTTGCTTGCGTAGAATATGAGCGCAATAGCCACAAATATTATGGTGAGTATCCTATCGCGCTTGGTAAACTGGCGCCTTGCCGGTGCATCGTGGTTATCAGGCTTCATGAAACTAACCGCAAATACCGGGTTAATGATATAAGCCACCAGCAGCGATGCCACAAGGGTAATGATAAGCGTAATAGGCAGGAAGAACATGAAGCTACCAATAACGCCTTTCCAGAAGGCAAGCGGTATAAATGGCATCAATGTAGTTGCTGTGCCTGATAGCACGGGAAGGAATACCTCGCCCGTGGCCAGCTTAGCCGCCTTTCGGATATCCATTTTACCATTGTCGTAAATACGGTGCGTATTTTCTATCACCACAATCGCATCATCTACCACTATACCCAGTGCCAGCAGGAACGAGAACAGTACAATCATGTTAAGTGTGAAGCCAATAGTAGGCAGCACCATGAAGGCGATAGCACAAGACAATGGTACTGACAGCGCCACGAACAATGCGTTGGTAACACCCATGAAGAACATGAGGATAATGGTTACCAGCAGGAAGCCTATGATGATGGTATTGATAAGGTCATGCAGCGTATTGCGGGTAGTCTGTGACTGGTCGCCTGTTGTAACAACGGTAAGGTCTTTAGGTATTTCATCCTTCTTCTGCATGGTTGTTACCAGCTCCTGTATCTTATCCGACGCTTCAATAAGGTTAGCGCCTTTTGCTTTAATTACGTTAAGCGTAATTACGTTTTTATTGTCAAGGCGGGCGTAACTCTTCTGGTCGGCAAAGCTGTCTATAACATCTGCTACGTTCTTAAGGTAGATGCTGCGGCCTTGCGGGTTCTTAACAATAATATTGGAAATCTGCTCGGCATTTTTGAACTCGTTGCGGATACTCAATACACGCTTCTGGTCATTCATTGACACCTCACCTGCTGTAGTAGAAACGTTTTCCGATGCTATGGCACGGTCTATGTCATCGAAGGTGAGGCCGGCGGCCTGCATCTTGTACATGTCCACGTTTATCTGAATTTCCCTGTCAAGCGCACCTACGCGGTTTACCTGCTTTATCTGCTTCAGGGCTTCAATATTGTCCTTTACTTTATCGGCATATTTCTTCAGCCTCTTCAAGTCGTAGTTGCCTGATATGTTTACCGACATGATAGGCAATTCCGAAAGGTCAATGTCCTTTACATCGGGCTGGAAAGGCAGGTTCTTTGGCAGGTCCTGCTTGGCTTTATCCACGCCATCCTTTACGTCCTGCTTAGCCTTTGGTATTTTTACGTCAGTGTTAAATTCCACAATTACTACGGAATAATCCTGAAACGAATTGCTGGTTACTTTCTTAACCCCGGTAAGGTTTTTCACCTGCTTTTCAATAGGCTTGGTTACCAGGTTTTCCATATTCTCCGGCGATGTGCCAGGGTATACCGTCTGTACAATTATCTGCGGTATTTTAATTTCCGGGAACTGTTCCTTTGGCAGGTTAAGGTATGCCATCAGGCCCGTGAGGGTAATGATAATGGTTATGATGTATACGGCTGTGCGGTTATCAATCGCCCAGCTCGATGGTTTAAATTCCTTAAATACGTCCTTCATTTGAGATATTATTGAGGCAATAGTTATTGATGTGTGTTTACAGCCACGGCTGCTAATTTTGTTTTATGGTACGCTTGCCACCAAGCCCTAGGTACTACGTACTAAGTACTAAATACTAAGTACTAAATACTAAGTACTAAATACTAAGTACTAGTACTACTTACTGAACAACGATACGCTGGCCATTTTCCATTTCCTCAAATCCCGCAGTTATTACTTTGTCGCCGGCATTAAGCCCTGAAAGCACTTCGACAAGGCCGTTTGAATTGCGGCCTGCTGTTACTGTTACCGATTTAGCCTTATTGCCATCAGCGATATAAATCATTGCGCCTTCCGATGTTTTTTGTATTACCGATACCGGTACTACAATTGCATTAGCGTTAGTGTAGTTGGCTATTTTCATAATACAAGACATATTAGGGTGCAGCTTGTTGCTGTTATTCAGGTGTACCATTACCTGGAATGAACGCGACATTGGGTCAACCGACTGCGCCACATAGCTCACCTTGGTTTTAATAGAGTCGCCTATGTTAGGGAGTACTATAGTTACCGGGTCGCCTTCTTTTACTTTGCCCAGGTAGTTTTCGCCCAGCATGGCTTCTGCTTTCAGTTTGTCATAGCTAACCACCTGTATGCCGGTTAGGCCTGGCACCGATGGGCCACCCACCTTAAGGTCAACCCTGTCAATTGTCCCGCTTATTGGTGCTACAACCCTGTACATATCCCTTTGCGCTTTCAGCGTAGCTATCTGCTTCTGCATGCCTTCATAATTTGTTTTAGCGCTCATCAGCTGCACTTCAGTACCAACATGCTGGTCCCACATTGCCTGCTGCTTTTCAAAAAGCGATTTAGTGAGCGCCAGTTGTGGTGCCAGGCCTTCAATCTGCCTATCTACCATAGCGGCATCAAGCGTTGCGAGCAACTGCCCCTGGCTTACCTTCTGCCCCACCTGCACCAATACACTTTTAACCATACCCTGCATCTGTGATGAAGCGAGTACGTTGGCATCGCCTACAATGGCAGACTGTACTTCTATATTGCCTTTAAACTCGGTAGGCTGCACCTCCATTATTGATACAGGCGTTACTTTCGATGAGTCTGTTTTACTGGCTTCCAGCACTTTTATTTTGGCATCAATTTCCGCGCGCTGCTTTTTAAGGTTTACCAGTTGTTCTGCTTTGCTGCCGCTATCGCTGCCGCAGGAAACAAAAATTATCGCAGGGATTATTAAAAAAATTAACCGTTTCATTTATGTGGTGTGTTTAGTTTAAAAAAAATGTTTCGTTATTGGTGTGATGTAATTAGAACAGGCCAAGCGCTTTTTTCAAATCTGCTTCTGCGCTTATCATTAGTACTAGTGTTGAAAAATAACTGTTCTGGGCCTTTAACAGTTCGCCCTGGGCCTGTGTAACTTCCATATTACTGCCTACACCTGCTTTAAATTTCTTCTGTGCAAGGTCAACAACCTCTTTGGCAAGGGTAAGGTTAACTGTCTGGCTCCTTATCTGTAGCATAGAGTTTTTAAGTGTACCGCGTGCCTGGGCTGCCGTAAAATCAATAGCAAGCTTCAGGTTGTTAATATTATTCGTCGCCTTTTCTACATTCAGCTTTGCTTCTTTTACCCGGTTTACCCTTGCGAACCCATTGAAGATAGGAACGCTCAGCTGCAAGCCAACAGTGGAATTAGCCTCATAACTTTTGAACTTCCACATATCATTGAATTTATCTGAACCATAGTTTGTCCCCCATGCGCCAAATGCTGCAAGTGATGGTAAAGCCGAAAGCTTGTACCTGCGAACATTAAAGTCCATAAGGCTCTTAAAAGTGTTCAATACTATGTAGTCAGGCACCCTTTCATAACTATCGCCTTCTAATAGCAGGTTAGTCGCAGCAAGAAAGTGGCTATCAAGTGCAGTATCGGTAAGCGTAATTGGCTTGTTGATATCCATACCTATAGCAAACTTCAGTGCGTACTCATATAGCCTGATTCCATTTTCAAGTGTGACACTATCATTACCCATATTATTCAATTGCACACTGCTGCGCTCTACATCAATTTTCTCAACAAAGCCGCTTTGCTCGGTTACAGTAAGGTCATGCATCATATCGCGCAGTGTAGCCAATGAGCTGGCAAGTATTTCGCGCTGCTTGTAGGCTACAGCCAAAGTATAGTAAGACTTGAAAATGTTATACCTCACATTATCTATGGTAACGGCTGCCGACTGCTTTGACAGTTCCAAAGCCATCTTCCTGGCCTGAAGGGCAATCATAGCTGAACCGTCAAATATGAGCTGTGAGGCAGATAGGCCCGCTGATGCAGCGTACGGTACTGTGAATGCTACTGAAGTAATCATATCAGGGCCACCAAATGCCTTGGCGTTAATGAAAGACCGCTGCGGCCTTAAAAAATCGTCAAATTCTGCCTTTGCGCTTACCGTAGGATATGCGATTGAGGCTGTTTGTGCATTTTGGGCTGCCTGTATCAATACATCGACCTGAGCATTCTTAATAGAATAGTTATGCTCCTGGGCATAGTTTATGCAATCCTGCAGGCTGAGCTTCTGCGCCTCTTGCGCCCGCGCAAAAGATGTTGCAATGAGTAAAGTGATTAGTGTGGTGTAGGACCTTGTCATATTTTTGATGCTTGCTTTAAATATTTTTCTTTGTAAGTAATGTATAGTTCCTCGCCCTTGTGCGTCACGAGGCCATAAATGAAATGTTCGCCTATCTCCATGGCCACCGCTATAAGGCTATTGCGGTCATTTACCATAAGGTTGGGCTGAAACATGAGTAGTGATGATTCCAGCCGGTACCTGGCCATTATATCCGCATCAATATTTTCGCGGTACAGGCCTTCTTTAATCCCCTGCAGTATGTTGTCGCGCATCATGGCCACATCCCGGTCCTTCAGCAAATCCCTGAAAGTCTTATAAGCCTCGGGGTAATACCGCTGCATTTCAAACAATGCCATCGGGTTTATACGCTTGTTCATGGTATCGAAAAAAGCTAATATCTTCACCATGGCTTCTACCGCATTTTCTGCCTCGCCTAGTACCTGGGCGCA
>CANBTK010000003.1 GCA_947372365.1 Flavipsychrobacter stenotrophus
TTGGTGGCAGCCCCGGTGGTATCGTAGGTATGGGTATCAAAGTGCGAATAGGTTTCCAGTTTTTTCTTGCCGGCATCTACCGATACTTTCAGGGTGGTGCTGCTGTCTATTTTCCATTCATAAACGGCATTCAGCGCATTCCTTTCGCCCTTGCTGAACTGGTTCTTCTTGGCAACCTGCACGTAGAGCGGGTTGTTGGTAATGGTTTGCCCGCCTATTTCCAGGTTCTGTAGCGAGTACCTGTAGTTGGCCCCAATGTGCTGCTTTTCCTCATTCCATTTGTCGGCAAAGTGCAGGCCGCCTGTCCATGTTTTGGGCAGGCCTTCGCCTTCGTACTTGCCGCCCCAGCCCGCTATATCATCTTCATTGTCAGTACGGTAAGAATACATCATGCCGCCATCTTCGCTTATTTCGGTATTGCTGCCTGCGCCGCCAAATTTCTCGCTGTCCTTCCAGCCCAGGCCGGCTTTGTCGGTATTAGAAGCAATTGCGAATGCCGATACCTGCCTTTTGCCTTTAAAAGCGTTAATCATGCCCTGGTTCTGGAAGTAGCCATCGGTGCCGCCGCCGCCATCCAGCTTGCCGAAGTAGCCTTTTTTCCGGTTGCCCTTCAGCTCCAGGTTGATGGTTTTTGTTTTTTCACCATCATCTATGCCTGTAAACTCTGCCTGGTCGCTCTTTTTGTCAAACACCTGCACTTTATCCAGCGCGCCTGCCTGCAGCCCTTTAGTTACCACCTTGGGGTCGTCGCTGAAAAACTCTTCGCCATCCACCAGTATTTTCTTTACCTCTTCGCCCTGTGCGGTTATTTTACCGTTTTTATCTACCTGTATGCCGGGTAGCTTTTTGAGCAGGTCTTCAACAGTGGCGTTCTCTTTTGTTTTAAAACTATCGGCAACATATTCAGTGGTGTCGCCCTTTATCTTTATGGCTGCAAGCTGGCGGGTAAATACAAACTCCTTCAGCATTCGCTCTTTTGATACCATGGGAATAGTGCCGAGGGAGGTTGCCGTATTTTTTAGTTGCAGTACGTCTATGTAGTCAATAAAGCCCGGCGCTGATGCCCGTATAATATACTTCCCCTCTTTAGGTACGTTGAGTTCCACCTGCCCGGCTGCATTTGTCCTGCCAAAGGTTTCAATAGCCGAATCGGCAGCGCGCAGCATTACTACCGATGAGTAGCATAGCGGCAGGCTATTGAGTGTATCCATTACCACGCCCTTTATGGTGTATTGGGCACAGCATTGGGTAATACAGGCAACAAGTAAGGCAAGCGAAAGGGTGAAACGCTTCATGAAGTAGAGAGTGTTTGTAATATCTGTGTAAAAAAACTAAAGTAAAACCAATTCTTCACCCCACACAACGGTGGGGCGGGCTAGTTTAACGAAATTTTACAAAATTTATTAATTGGTGGTAATGTGCAATTGAAGTGCAGGCATTAGTCTCCATCTTCCAGTTCAAAAACCTCATTGACCGTTTTGCCAAATACCTGCGCAATTTTTAATGCCAGCACAGCAGACGGGACATATTTTCCTGATTCTATCGCATTTACAGTTTGGCGCGAAACACCAATCCTGTCAGCAAGGCCCGCTTGTGTAATATTTTCCCGGGCACGTTCCACCCTAACCGTGTTTTTCATACCATTGCTGTTTTAGTAAAACGTGGTTTAATGTAGAGCTTGTAATTGAAAATCAGTATAAACAACACAAGTATGGTGGCTATGTTGTAATACAGTACATTCATATAGCCATCGCCATAAATAGTGCATGTAAGCAGGACGAAAATAGCATAATTGGCATACACCCCCCACTGTAATGATTTGAGCCGTATGTAGCTCACATACTCATCTTCCCTTTTGAGTTTTGAAAAGGCAATCATGAACAGGCTGATGATTCCGCCCGATACAGCCACCTCATCGGTAAGGTTATTGTTAGAAAAATCCATTAGGCCTGCCCCTTTGCCATGCGGTGTGTTCAGAAAGAGGAACGAGAAATCGTAATAGATGCAGGCGATAAATAGTGCCAGAAAGAACGGAAACAGGATAATACCTGTCAGCCGGCATGCGCGCGGCAATAACAATGTGTTTTTCATGTCAAGTAATTTTTACCAAAAGTAAAGTATGTTTTACATTTAGACAACCTTGCTTGATACTTTCTTTGTTAAAATGTTCCAAAAATGAGAGATAAGGGAAAAGCCTGCGTAACAGGCCAGCAGGGGATGCTTTGCATGTGCATCGCTTTTTAAAGGCCTTTTAAGCCCGCTTTCTAAAGGCTTTTGCCTTGATACGAATTTCTGATGCTCGTGACTTCAATTATTACCTATGTACCTGAGTTGATAAAATTGCTTCAGATTCGTATTATCAATTAGTTGCTTTTAGTAAAATACTTAGAGGTTAAACTGTTGGTAAGTATTTTATTAGGAATAATTATTTTTAATCAATTGGAATTAGCCTGTGTAATTTTGAAATATGTGAAAATATATGTAATTTGATTGCTGTTAACCTCTAAAAACTGTATCTATGAATCGCGATACCCGTCGTATTTACAATCCTGTACAGAAAGACTATGTTACTTTTTTGAAAACGGCTGCTGAAACAAATGGGGAATATACCCTTGTGGAAGTAGAATTGGCACCTGAGGGTGGGGTTGGGCTGCACTACCACAAAACCTATTCAGAAAGATTTGATTGCCTGGAAGGGGAGTTAAAGGTGCAACTGGGCAAGGGCACGCATGTGTTGGCAGCGGGGGCTTCCGCCACAGCAGCGCCTAATGTTAACCACCGGTTTTACAATACTTCCGGCAAGCCATGCAGGTTCAGGGTGGAACTCCGGCCGGCCAGCAGGGGCTTCGAAGAGTCGCTGCAAATAGGCTATGGGCTGGCACGCGATGGCGAGGCCAGGCCTAACGGCTTCCCCAAAGACCGGCTGGCACTTGCCTGGCTTTTTGAAATAAGCGAAAGCAACCTGCCCGGCTGGATGAGCATATTTGAAGCCATACTGCGCAGGCAGGCACGCAGGGCCCGTGCCCGGGGCATTGACAAAAGCCTTAAAGACAAGTATGTAAAGTTTTGATGGGGGCTTGCGGTGGGCCGCCAAAGGATTTTTGTGTACTTTTATTTTTTAACCACAATATCATGAAACGCGCCTTTGCCCGCTTACTTACAGCCATCCTTACCTTTTTTTTGCCTGCCGCTTTACTGTTTGGGCAGGGTACACAACAACAGAATGCCGCCGTTTTTGAGAAGGTCCAGGCCCTTATGAATAAGCAGGATGCTGCAGGTATTTATGCCCTTACGAATGAGGATTTTAAAAGCCACATAGGCTGGGTGAATTTTGAGAATTTTGCGAAGTTTGGCATGTTTACGCAGGGCACAATAACAGGGGCTTCTTTGCTGGATTATAAAAATGGGATTAGCAATTACAAAACGGTATTCCCCACTGGTGATTTCAGCCTGAAACTGAGCGTGGACACCACAGGGAAAATAAGCTATTTCCTGTTTAAAAAACTGGAAGCCGCCAGCACAATTGCAGAGAAAACCACTGTAGCCCGCTCATCGAACCCACTGGAAACGGATATTGACAAAGCTATAGAGGAAGTTGCCAGCGATTATATGAAAAAGGGTAGTACGGTAGGCCTTTGCATAGGCGTGCTGCAAAAGGGCGTGATGCGCACTTACAGCTATGGCGAGACGGAGCTGGGCAGTGGTGAATTGCCGGGCTCCCATTCGGCTTTTGAAATCGGCTCTATCACTAAAACTTTTACCGCCACATTGCTGGCATGGTACGTAAATACTGGCAAGGTGGCACTAAGAGACCCTATTACAAAGTTCCTGCCCGATTCGGTTAAGAAAAACAAAGCGCTGCAGGGCATTACTTTGCAGATGCTGGCCAACCATACATCGGGCCTTGCCCGCGTGCCCGACAACCTGGCACAAGGCAATAAAGATGAACTGAACCCTTATAAAAACTACGATAAGAAAAAGCTGTATGCCTACCTGAAGCATTGTAAGGCTGAAACCCCGCCGGGCAAGGCTTTTGCCTATTCCAATACCGCAGCTGGCTTGCTGGGTACATTGCTGGAAAAAGTAAGCGGCAAAACCTATGCTCAAATGGTTGACGAGGTGATAGCCACCCCGCTGAAGCTGGAATGCACAGGCATAAAGTTTGAAGAAGCACACAGCCATGGCGGGCATAGCCACACAGCCCATGTACTCCCTGTTTATAACGAAAAAGGGAAGCCTACGCCACTGTGGGACTTTGACGCACTGGCAGGCGCCGGTGCACTGAGGTCTACCTCGTCAGAGCTGCTGAAATATGCCGAAGCCAACTTGGACCTGAATTCAAGCCCTTTTGGCAAGTCGCTTGCACTTACCCATACAATTACTTACGATGAAGGGCAGCAAACTATAGGGCTGGGCTGGATGCTGAAAAAAACGGGTAAAGGCCCCGTTTACTGGCACAACGGTGGTACCTATGGCAGCAGTAGCTACATCGCATTTATGCCGGGCAAGGGTACGGCCCTGGTCATCTTGTCTAATTGTGCCGAGCCAGTTGATGGCATGGCCACCCATATTTTAGATGCCCTTCAGCAGTAGGTAATTTGATTCCATTGCTGCATGCAGGCATCATACCTGGTTGTCTAAGGGGCATTACTTTGGGTTTGCATCGCAGGGCAGCCGCAGGCTTTCAAGCTTATTTATTGAAATTTAATTTAAATAAACAGGAATAAATTTTGTGTAAAAATTAACCCTTGGTTGATATCCTAGCTGCTGTATTCAAGATATTCTTAATGGCTGCTAGCAGTTTATAATTTACTAACGAAAATATACAATTATTTAACAAACACTTTTAATATAAGTTCTTAAATTTAGGCTGAAAACATTGCTAGTAAACACTCTTGCCACATAGTAAATTACACTTATATTTAGTGTTTTTTATGAAAATAAACTAAATATAATGCCCGGAAAAACAATCGCTAAACTAGGCAATAAGAAAATATCTTTTGGTATAACATTTGTATTTATTCTAATGGGGATATTGGCTAGTAGCCTGCTCACCTATTATTACCTGTCTGGTAATCCGGCTAAGCTAGTACAAAGTGACGCAGCCTCACCACACCAGGAAACAAAAGCAGGAAACGACTGCGTAGAAAACAGGGTAGCCCTTACCGGCTATAAACTGGTAAAGCCATTGTTATACTCGGAAAAGGAATGCGAATCGGAGTCGCTGTCGCCGTTAAAGGGTGAAATAGGCAATTTCATAGAACAGCAAAAGCAGGCAGGCAATATCAGCAATGCCTCCGTTTACCTTAAAATGCTGTCTTCGGAAGAATGGACATCCATTAACCCCAATGGCTCCTATTATCCGGGTTCGCTAATAAAACTGCCGATGCTTATTGCGTTTTTGCGCATGGAGGAGGCTAAGCCCGGTTTCCTTAGCCAGAAAGTAACCTATACTGCCGGCGCTACAGTAAATATTAAACAGACTTTCGAAACTAAATCAATAGAGCCCGGCAAATCTTATACTATTAAGGAATTGCTGGAGTATATGATTGCATATTCCGATAATAATGCCACCCAGTTGCTGAACAGTTACATGAAGGTGGATGCTATTAATGCTGTTTTTAAGGATATTGGCCTTACGCCACCGCCAACAACTTCTGCCGAGTATTTTAACTACAAAATGACGGCGAAGGATTACTCTAAATTCATGATCGCCATATATAATTCCACCTACCTGAGTAATTCGGCATCGGAATATGCCGCCGAATTACTATCCAGGTGCGATTTTAAAGATGGGCTTTTAAAGGAGTTGCCATCTAACATAAAGGTAGCCCATAAGTTTGGCGAAGCGGGCCGTGGCAATGAATTGGAGCTGCATGAATCGGGCATCATTTTTATAAATGATAAACCCTACCAGATAACGGTAATGACGCATGGCGGCGATATTAAGAAGCAGGCAGCCATCATAAGCCAGATTTCTAAAATGGTATATGACAGGTTTAATGTGCCCGCGGTATAGTTGTTTTCAACTGAATGATAGGTATTGATTGAATAAGGCATTAGTCCGGCGCTTAACGCACCGGATTTTTGCTTTTGGATAATGGCGGCACGCCGGGCTTATTTAAACCTGGCTGCAGCAGAATAGGGAGAAACAAGCACCTGGTAGCGCTTGTTGTTATAAGGCTGAAAATCAGATAGTTTTATAAGGGAGTACCAGCCGGCACGGCCGTTGCAGGCAGTGGCATGGTGTGGGGCAGGGCCATCGGCGCTGGCATTGGTGCTTACTACGTAAAGCAGCCCGTTAATATCATCAACCGTAATGCCATGGGGCTGGTAAAAATCACCGTCAATACGCTGCACCTCAAGGGTATTATAGTTAATAGCGTAAACCGAGCCCTTCATGCCGGGGTTAGGGCTGTTATCCTCCATGCAGGTAACAAAAATATTGGGACTGGTGCGCGATATGGCCATTTCCTGTGGGAAGGTGCCCACGGGGATAGTGGCGATAACAGAATCTTTATGCGCATCCAGCACCTTTACCTGGTTAGTGCCCTGGCAGGTAACAAAGTAGCGCGAAAAATCGGGCACCATCAATATCTCATGCGGGTTAGGCGAGGCCGAGGTAGATGAGGTGCTGGCTACGGGCGGGTTGCCGTCCAGGCTTATCTGTTTTAGCTTGAGCTGGTTGGCTGAGAAACGGTATATCACATTGCCGTACTGGGCTGTAATAAAAAACGTATCAAAAGCCACGGTTGATGTAATGCCATGAGGGTACACCAGCGAATTGCCGCCGCCCAGCGAATGGGTAACATTCATGCCTGCGGTTTTTACATAACCTAGTATGCCATCGGCCTGCCAGCTGCTGGTAACAAGGGCAGTATCGGCCGGCGCAAGGTATAAGATGTTCCATGAGCCATTAAAGCGCAGGCTGCCCACATTGGCAGCTGCCACTACCTGGTCGGTTTTAGTATCAATTTTCTGTACGTAACTACCCGCCAGGAAGCTTACATAGGCGTAACTGCCATCGCTGGCTACGCGGGTGCAGTGCGGGCTTTCTATCTGGGCGCTGTTAGTGCCTATAGGCAGGTAGCGCATTACCAGGTGGCTCTGCCCGTCTATTACGCCCATCTGGTCGCAGCCCTGCTGGGTAATATAAATCTTCTGCCTGCCTTCGGCATTCGATGCGAAAGCTATTTTGCCATCCTTGCCGGGTGCTCCATTGGCAATCCATGTTTTCAGCGTTTCATACTCCGCCTTCGTAAGCGGCGTTGCAGGTGTTGATGATGTAGTGTAGGGCATGGTTGGCGTGGCCACCACACCCTGCGAAGAGTCGGTATTTACAAAATAGAGCAGCGGGCTGAATTGTGGGCTAAAGGGTACCACTATTGCGCCGTTGTTGCTGCCCTCAAAAAGGTGCTCCCAGGTATCCAGCCGCACATTGTTGGCGTTAGTGTAGCTGGCGGCATTATGGCAGCCGGCAGTGGCGCATTTGGCCACAAGTATATTGGCGATTTCCTGCGGGTAATTGCCATCGGGTACCGTATTGTTGGTGTGTGCTTTGTGCACACAGGATGAGATAGGTGCCACTGCCAGCGCAGCAGCTAAAGATAGGATGGTGAATGCCCGTTTCATGAATGTGAAGTTAAGGAAAAAAGAGGCTACAAGCAGTTATAGGCAACCACAACAGCCAGGTGTTTACGGCCGGGTGCGGCACTTAAAAGGGAAAAGGTTATATTTACAATTCAATACTTATTCACCATTGCAGTACAATTGTAACCCCTGATATGTTAGTAGCCATATACAACCGCACCTTCGATAAACTGGATATACCCGTACTCCTGCACATAATAAAGCTGCTTGACGACAATAAGCTGCAGTTAATATTTTATAAGGAATTTTATGAAAGGCTGCAGCCCATCTATGCCAGCGCCAATACGCCCCGGTTTTTTACAAGTAAGAAAGACCTGCCTCCGCAAACCGATATGCTTTTCAGCCTGGGGGGCGATGGCACCATGCTCGATGCCATCACCTTTGTAGGCAATACCGGCATACCGCTTATAGGCATTAACCTGGGCCGCCTTGGCTTCCTGGCAGCCATATCGGAGGAGGAAGTAGCAGGGGCAATACAATCGCTGGTGAGGGGTTCTTACACGCTGGAAAAGCGCACCCTCATACACCTGGATTCCAGCATACCATTGTTTAATGGTTCGCCATTTGCGCTGAACGAATTTACCATACACCGCCAGGATACCTCATCTATGATAAAGGTGCATACCTACCTGAACGGCGAATTTCTGAATACTTACTGGGCCGATGGCCTTATTGTGGCTACACCTACCGGCTCCACCGGCTACTCGCTCAGTTGTGGCGGGCCAGTGGTATTCCCGCAAACGTCCAGTTTTGTTATAACGCCAGTAGCGCCGCACAACCTTAACACCCGCCCCATTGTAGTGCCTGACGACAATGTTATCTCGTTTGAAATAGAAGGGCGGTCCGACCAGTTTCTGTGTACACTCGATGCCCGTACCGAAACTATCCGTAACAGTGTGCAGCTTGCTGTGAAAAAGGAGAACTTTACTATTTCGCTGGTGCGGCCTGATGAGCACAACTTCCTGAATACCATACGGCAGAAGCTGTATTGGGGTATTGATAAGCGCAACTAAAATGCTGGTGCCCCCATACAATAATTGGCGCCTTTTTGTGTTAATAATAAATAAATTAGCAGAATATCAATTTTAAAGATTGGAACAATGAAAAAATATAGGCCAACCCTGCTTTTATTGCTCATATTGTGTGGCCATGGTGCTAATGCCCAAAGCCTTTGGTCGCCTGTGCGTGAGGCGGCTCAAAAAAGCGCCCTGCCGCAAAGCGTAAAGCAAGGCCTGGTTTACAAGCTTGACGAGCCAGCTATGAAGGCGATGGCATTTAGTTTTCAGGCATCGCCAACTGAGGGGCAAACAATAGAATTGCCGTTGCCCGATGGCACTATGAAAATATTTAAAGTGTGGGCGGGTAATTTGCTGCCGCCAGCACTGGCCGCTAAATACCCCGGAATACGCACATTTACCGCAGAGGCTGTGGGTGAGCCTGCCATTACTGCCAAGCTTGACTGGACGGAATATGGCTTTCATGCATTGGTATTTAACGGCGGCAATACTGCCCTCATTGACCCCACGGGCGATGGTAGTACTGCAACGTATGTAGTGCGCTATAAGAAAGATGAATACAGGGCCCCGGCCGATAGGATGCAATGCCTGGCACCAGGCCACGGGCAAGTGGGCGATGCGGTTTCGGCTGCATGGAAACAGGCCGGCAAAATTGTAAACGGCTACCAGTTGCGCACCTACAGGCTGGCGCTTACCTGCAACCACCAGTATGCACAAAAGGTTACGGGGGCAAAAATGCCCACCAAAGCACAGGTGCTGAGCAAGATGGCGACCACCATGAACAGGGTGAATGGCATTTACGAGCGGGAGCTGTCTGTTACTATGGCTTTTGTGGCCACCGAAGACACACTTATTTTTAATGATTCTACCCGCGATGCGTTTGGGGCTATCAATGACAACCCCACGGCGCTTATAGGCCTTAACCAGGTCTACTGCGACTCGTTTGTTGGCAATGCCAATTATGATATTGGCCATGTGTTCAGCACCAACGACGGCGGTTTGTCGCAGGTAGCTGTTGTGTGCAGCAAAGGCTCGAAAGCACAAAGCGTAACAGGGAGCAAATCGCCCATGGGCGATGGCTTTGATGTGGACTATGTAGCCCATGAAATGGGCCACGAGTTTGGGTCAGACCATACGTTTAATAATTCCACCAATGGCAGTTGTGCCGGGAATGCCGACCCACTCTATGCCTATGAGCCGGGCAGTGGCTCTACCATAATGGCTTATGCAGGCATTTGCAGACCCGATGATTTGCAGCCCCACAGCGATGCTTATTTCTGTGCATCCAGCCTGCAGCAGATTTATACCTTTATTACTGCCGCCGGTAATACCTGCCCGGTAAAAACAGGCACTGCCAACAAGCCGGTAAGCATGCCTGATTTCTCTTACTTCTATACCATCCCATTCCTTACACCGTTTGAGCTGGAAGCCCCTGCGGCAGGCGATTCGGTGAGCAGCAGCGCCCTCACTTATTGCTGGGAGCAGGCCGACCTTGGCGATTTTGGCCGTTCGCTGACCAACACATCGGCACATGGGCCGCTGTTCCGTTCATTTTACCCCGATGCTTCGCCGCTGAGGGTGTTCCCTAAGATGAACAAAGTCTTCGGTGCCATACTCGATGATTCTGGCAATGAAAATGCTGAAGGCGAGAAAATACCCAATGTGGCGCGTACCCTTAATTTTAAGCTCACGCTCCGTAATATTTACAATGGCCATGGCTGTTTCCTGTACCCCGATGACAGCATACACCTCGATGTTATTAATACCGGCAGGGGCTTCACCGTTACCAGCCAGGGCAAAGAAGGCATATTGTACCTGGGCCAGAGTGTGCAGTCAGTAACCTGGGATGTGGCACAAACTACCGCAGCACCCATTAACGCCAGCAGGGTAGATATTTATATGACCGCCGATAGTGGCAGGACCTGGCCTTACTTCCTGGGTAATTTCCCTAACAACGGCTCTGCAATAGTTACGCTGCCTAACCCGCCTACAACTATTGAAAAGGCACGCATTAAAGTAAAGGGATCAGGCAATGTGTTCTTTAATGTGAACAGGAACGATTTTGCGGTACTTAATTACCCCGATAGCCTTGGAGAGATAAAGATCTTCCCGATACCCGCCCACCACGAGCTGAACATCGTTACCGGCAACAAGGGCACGGTGCAGGCAGTTATATTTGACGTTGCGGGCCGCAAAATGTGGCGTGGCGAAGTAGATGGCATTGCTACGCTGGATGTAGCCTACTGGCCACGGGCTATGTACCTCATAAAGCTGATAGACGTAAGGGGGCATACCACAGTAAGGAAAATAGTGCTGGACTAGTTTAATGCCCTGTCGCAGCCTATTGCTTCCATTTATACCACTATTCGCCCCCGATATGAATACTATTACTAAATTTGTATAAATGGATTCCCCGATAAAGATTTCAGCGGTGCTTTGTTCCTACAACAGGGCAAGGTTTATTATAAAAGCAATAGAGAGCATTTTTAATCAGGATTTTGATAAAAGCCTGTACGAAGTAATTGTTGTAGATAATAACAGCACAGAAGATGTGCTGGGCGTGCTGGAGGCTTATAAGCAAGCGCACCCCGGCTATAACTTCAAGTATTTTACCGAGATGCAGCAGGGTGTTGCACATGCCCGTACCCGCTGTGTAAAAGAAGCCAAGGGCGAAATAGTTGCGTTCCTTGACGATGACTCTGAAGCGCAGCCCGGCTGGCTGGCATCAATAGCCGGTTTTTTTGACGAGCACCCCGAAACCTATTCGCTGGGGGGTAAAATTGTCCCTTACTTCCTTACCGATATACCCGATTGGTATTCCAAATATTTCTTTGGGCTGGTTGGTAATTTTGACCTGGGGCCTAAGGTAAAGCAGCTCACCAAAGAGCGCTACCCATGTGGCGCCAATATGGCTTTCCGCAGGAAAGTATTTGACGAGATAGGCTATTTTAATGCGCTGCTGGGCCGCAGTGGCACAGGCCTGCTGGCTACCGAAGAAAAAGATATTTATAAAAGGGTATTGGCTGCCGGGCACGATGTGTATTACCTGCCACATGTATGGGTAAAGCATGCCGTAGAAGCCAATAAGTTTAATGCCGACTATGTAAAGCGCCACAGCCGTGGCATAGGTGGCGGCGAGCGCCTGCGCCTGCAGGGCCAGAACCTGGCACTTGCCAAAAAATTTGTGGAATACATACTGAAGTGGGGCTATGCCATAGCCTATGGCTTCGGTTTTTTAGCCCGCGGCCAATGGAGCAAATTCGT
This sequence comes from Flavipsychrobacter stenotrophus, assembly GCA_947372365.1. Taxonomy (GTDB): domain Bacteria; phylum Bacteroidota; class Bacteroidia; order Chitinophagales; family Chitinophagaceae; genus Flavipsychrobacter; species Flavipsychrobacter stenotropha_D. Next base: position 11,931 of record CANBTK010000003.1, read on the forward strand.
AATGCTGGAACGCTTCCGCTGGTGGGTAATAGAAGGCTTTGTAAACCCGAAAGGGGCAAGTTAAATGTGCTTTGGCGGATTGCCCGTAGCCGCCAGCATGGTTGGTTAAAACCAATGCCTTTTTGATAAATACCGCCGGAATACTTAAATTTGGATAAGGAAAACCTTTTTTTATGCCTGTGCAATATGTTTCAGACACCTTTGGGCAAACAACAGGTGTACTTATTTCGATAGATGACTGGAACCAGTTAAGAAGGCGGCATCCCGATGTGGACGAAATAGAAGGCGGCTTGCCACAATGGCAAAAGGATGTAATAGACGAGCGCATGTTACTTTTAAAGCAGCATCCTGAGCAAGTAACTTCGCTCGAAGATTTCTTGGCTGAACTGGAAAGCGATGGCGAAGGGATTTAGGACTGTTTTACAAAATCAGAGTAAAATAGATGCATTTTCCGCCCGGTCGTGGTATAACCAACAACAAAAGGGGTTAGGGGCGAGGTTCTCCAAAGATTTGAAAAATACTTTGTTGCGCATTGCAGCAACCCCACATGCATTTTCGGTAAGGTATGCCGGTAACAGGAAAGCCAGCCTTGACGTATTTCCTTACGGAGTTTTTTTCATTGTTGAAGAGGCCTCGCACACCATTTACATAACAGCTATCAAGCATAACGCCCGAGATATCGTTTTTTGAAGTGCGGCAGCCGAGCAATAGAAGGCTTTGTAAACCCGAAAGGGGCATCATAAAATAAAAGTGCAGCGGCCAAAACCGCTGCACTTTTAGTATCATCTTATTCATACCGCAGGGTAGCCCACCTACAGCATTTGCCCGCCTGAAACCTCTATGCGCTGTGCATTTACCCAGCGGGCATCATCGGTACATAAAAAGGCTACTACCCCGCCAATATCGTCGGGCAAGCCCACGCGGCCCAGCGCTGTGGCTGATGCTACGAAAGCATTGAGTTGTGCATTATCGCGCACGGCACCACCGCCAAAATCTGTTTCTATAGCGCCGGGAGCCACTATATTTACCCTTATGCCCCTGCTACCCAGTTCCTTAGCCATGTATTTGGTCAGGGTTTCCATAGCCCCATTCATAGCTGCATATGCGGCATAGCCGGGTAGTGAAAAGCGTGCCAGCCCCGTGGATATATTCACGATGCCGCCGCCATCGGCTATAACAGGCAGCGCCTTCTGGGTAAGGAAGAAAGGCCCCTTAAAATGAATGTCAGATAATGTATCGAATTGCTCTTCTGTGGTTTCGGCAAATGAAGCGTGCACGCCAACGCCCGCATTGTTAATCAGGAAGTCAATTTTATCTGCCCCGAATGTAGTTTGAAGCGTAGCCGTAAGTGTGCTGATGAATGCATCAAAGCTGTTGCTGTCGCCTACGTTCAGTTGCAGGGCTGCGGCTGTTTGCCCCATGTTGTTTATTTCTGCTACTACCGCCTGCGCTTCTTCCGCTTTGCTGTTGTACGTAAGTATTACATTAATGCCTTTTTTAGCCAGGCTTATCGCCATGTTTTTGCCCAGCCCGCGGCTGCCGCCTGTTACGAGCGCTATTTTGTTTTGTGCCATTTGTTGATGTTTTAAGGTATTTTGAATAGTGCAAAGCTACAGCCAGAAGTAGCTACCAAAATGGTGACTGTTTCCTGTTAAATGGTGACAGCTTCAGTTTTTTCGGCTGCCAGCCTCGCCAGGTGTTGCTCCCGGTATTGTTTGGGCGTCAGTTGGGTAAAGGTTTTGAAGAACTTGGTGAAGTTAGATGGGTCGTAGGTGAGCGTAGTGGCGACCTGTGCAATGGATGTGTCGTTCTTCTCCAGCATTGCCTTTGCCAGGGTAAGTATCTTGTCTTCAAAAAAGAAACAGGGGGCTTTGCCTGTTGCCAGCTTTATAGTATTACTCAGGTGGGTGGGGTGTATGTGCAGTACTTCGGCAAGGTCCCTTATTTCAAACATTTTTTCGGCGCGGCCTTCTACAAGGTCCAGCAGGTGCTTATCAATTTCATTGAGGAAACTGGCGGTAATTTCCTGTTGGCGGGCAAAAATCTGTTTAGGCACTTTAGGTTCCATGGGTAACCAAAAGTAGGGCAGTTTTATTGAATTTAGCCTTGGCAATGGTTTGCTTTTGACTATAGCTGTATTGATTGCCCGCGACGAGTGGGCGCATGCAGCTTCAGGGTGTGGCCTGGCAGCCATCGGCATTATCTCGGGCAATAGTGCTTCTAATCATCGTCAACTAAACTACTAACGCCTGTTAAGGTACGGTAAAACCCATCGCAGGCTATCGGGAAATGTGTAACCATAGTATTCAAAGTCATACGGAGCAATTAGTATGATGTCGAAGTAGCCAAGCAACCCCTTCCTATATACAACAGGGAAATAGTGGTTCACCAAGCCCTTCGGACCATAATTTAGTCTGCCTTTTCTCATTGAACTGTATATTGGCAAGCCATCTACTTCATATACGTAATAAATCCCAGGTCCGCTATTGCCTCTTCCACCTCCATCATAGCTGAGCACCTTACCCACAGCCAAACTATGGTTCTTTCTGGTATCCTGGCCGTAGAAATATAGAGCAATAAATCCTCCGGCAATGGCTAAAAAGAATATTGCCATTTTTAGTAGGCTCCAATTTATTTTTGATTCCATGTTAAGGCAAACTAATGAAATATTCAGGGTTATTTTTAAAACGATGGTTTTGTTTAGAATAGGCTGTGCGGCCTACTTCTCATGAAATCCGTTTTCATCAAGCACTAAGTTAGGGTTGCCAAGGTTTGAAAAATCTTGATAATTCGAAACCTGGCCGTCTTTCATTAGTTGATTTTTTCCACCATTACTGATAGCCAGGGACTGATAGGTATAGGTACTTATCCCTGCGAAACTATCTGCAATTGTAATTACTTTCACGCCGTTCTCAACTTTAGAATAAAAGCAAGTACATAGTTCGTCCGTTGTAAAATCTATTACAGTGTGGCACTTATTCGCCTGATTGACAATAACTATATGCTTTCTCATAGTGTTATCGATAAAGTTCATCAAATATGGGTAGCATTTTACTTCTATGTCTAATCCGTCATATTTTACCTGATATTTTTGCACCCAATATTCCTCCTTGACGTATTCGTATGTTAGAAGAATGGCAATAGCAGCTAGTGAGATGCCCCATATTCTCCAATGCCTTATTTTGCGTGCACCTATGTTCATAAACTAAGTTATTTTTTAGCATTATGTAGGCCGTGATCCCTCTTGTGCTAGTAACCCCCTATTACTTTTACCAATAACCAAACTGCCATCCCCCCCTACAGCTTCCTGTAATTTTGCCAGGCTTTGCGGTTAATGCTGCCCACAGAGACCCCTAGCGTAACTGCACCGCCATCTAGGTTAGTGCCCATAGGGTTGTTGTAGAAAAGGAAATGGTATTTAAGCTCTATGCAAATGAAGTTATTGGCCTGCCTGTTATCGCTGTGGATCAGCTTGCCATAGCGCCTGTAGCTAAGCCCTGCATTAAGGCTCACGGTAGATAATTCGCCCGCTTTATTGCTGAAGTTATACCTTTTCTTGTCATCGTCCGAAACTGCATCAACCACTTCCCCTGCAATCCCGCCTACTAAGTCAAACTCATGCTTTTTGCGCCTCAGCAATTCGTAGCC
>CANBTK010000004.1 GCA_947372365.1 Flavipsychrobacter stenotrophus
AATAACGATAATGCCGCCAATGTGCGGTTGGGTATCAGCAATTTCGGGGTAGTATTTACCGATGCGCCCAAGGGCAAGCGCTACGAAAGGCGCGACTGGAAGGCGGTATCTTTCGCTATGGGCATGAACAGGGTGGCCGACTTTAACCACGACTACACTTACAATGGCAATAATAAGACAGGCTCGGCATCTCTGGCATTTGAATCAAGCGCCAATCAGGACTCCAACAATGTAAACGACCCCTCAACACTGGCATACATGGGCTACTACAGTGGCTTGCTGAATGGCTACCTGCCCGGGTCTTACACTACAAGGGTGCCCCTTGCGGGCGGCATCAACCAGCTGAATTCAGTTAAAGAGCGAGGCTCTATTAATGAATACGTCTTTTCGCTTGGTGGCAACTACAAAGAAAAACTTATGCTTGGCGCGACACTGGGCATACCCAGCATTAAATACAGCCGGGTATCGGACTATACCGAATCGTTACTGCCGGGCAACACAAATAACCCCTACCACTTTCAGTCGCTTACCTACAACAATAATTTGACTATCACCGGCACTGGCGTAAACCTGAAAGTTGGTGCTATATACAAGGTAGCTGACTATTTCAGGGTAGGGCTGGCTATACACTCCCCTACTATTTACAATTTGCATGATGTTACCGACTATGGCCTAAGTACAGCAGTTGAAGGTGCGCTGCATAACGTTTCTACAGGCAACGACCTTTCACAGATTGTATTTGACTATCAATTCGTTACCCCCATCCGTAGCGTAGCCAGCGCCACTTTCATACTCAAAAAATTTGGCTTCATTACTGCCGACTATGAATATGTAAGCTACAGCACTATGCGCTTCATATACCCCGATGGCATGGATGGTATGTACTCTTATGCCTACGAAGCCAAGCAAATTAATAATGCTATAAAGGATATGTACCATGGCGCATCTAACCTGCGGATAGGCGCTGAAGCTAAAATAACCAGGTATTTTATGCTGCGTGGCGGCTTTGGCTATTATGGCAACCCATACAAAACGCCTTATGTGCCTTCCGAAAGGATAGATATCTCCGGCGGTGTTGGGTACAGGAAAGCAGATTTCTTTGCAGATTTCGCCTTTGTAAACAGCCATTACCAGTTTGCCGAGCAGCCTTACAACAACATTGACTACACTTACGTAACATCGGCAAAAGCTACCGCTGTACCTGTAGCCACCATCAAGCAGATGGTGAATAATGTTGCGTTTACAGTAGGCGTGAAGTTTTAAAAAAGCGCAGCCTCGCAAAAAATTGCCTTCTTCAGCGCTACAACCCATTATAGCAAACCCTTACTTTTGCCCGAAATAATTATTGATGCTCAGGCTTATCTCCGTATTCCTACGCGCCCTACAGAAGAGAAAAGAAACTAAACGCACGCTGGCGCAGTTTGAGCAATGGAGGCAAGCGATAGCAGCTATGCCTGCCCCGGCAGCCAAAAGCAAGAGGCTGCTGATTATTCGCCTGGACGATATTGGCGACTACCTCCTTTTCAGGAACACCCTGTCTGAATATAAACGCAAATGGCCGGGCTACGAAATAACCCTCCTCGGCTTCAGCTTGTGGAAAGAGCTTTTTGAGTTTGCCGATAGCCAATTTGTAGATAAAACCATTTGGATAAATAAGCATGAAGCCCTGCGCGATGAAACCACACTCAGGCAATTGTGGCAAAAACTGCGCAATGAGGGGTTTGAAATAGTGGTTTGCCCATCGCGGGTACGCCCGCTGCTACTGGACGACCTGTTTATGCTGGCCGCCGCGCCACAGGAAAGCATAGCCACCAACAACGACTTTAGCCACAGGCAATGGAATGAAGTTTCCGACAAGCTATACTCAAAGCTATTCATATATAAAGAATTAAGCCACGAATTCAGTTACAACCAGGCATTTGCCCAATGGCTGTTTCCCGGCTACACCCCAATGCTGCGCCCTGCCTTCCCTGCACCGCAGCTGCCCGGGCCGTGCGCTGAGCCGTATGTCGTTTGTTTCATAGGGGCATCATTTAAAAGCCGCCGCTGGCCACCCGAAAGGTGGATAGAGTTTATTAATACATGTAAAGCCACAGCTGGCTATAAAGTAGTAATAGCCGGAGGAAAAAACGACCTGCCAGTGGCCGAAAAAATAATAGCCTCCACCAACGTAGAAAGCATCACAGGCAAAGTAAGCCTTGTAGAAATGGTGAACTGGCTGGCACATTCACAAGCTACAGTGAGCAATGACACCATGGCTGCACACCTTTCTGTGGCCTTGGGCAAACCCACTGTTATTATTGCCAGTGGCGACAACTTCTACAAATTCAGCGAATACAAAATGCAGTCAACCACCACCCTGTACCCTGAGGTTTTCTACAAAAAATGGAAAAAAGGAGGCTTTAAGCCATTCCGTAATTACGTTGCTGTGACCAAGGATATAAGCACTATAGCCCCGGCCAGTGTTTTTGAGCATTTAGATGAAATGATTAACCCCACGAACCCGGGTTATCATTCCACGCATTAACAGGCCGGCTACCGCCGAATAAGTAAAGAATGAGGCTTTACCCCGGGCATATGCTATTGTTTATTATAATTTACAAAATTTTAAACAAAATACGCCGCCATTCTCATTATAAAAGGTATTTTTGCACCCTGAAATGTGCAAAATACTGTTATGAATAAATCATTACTTACAATTTTCCTGGTGCTGCTTGCAGCCTCTGCCTTTGCCCAAACCGGTAAAATATCTGGCCGCGTAAGGGATAAAAAAAACGACACCACCATTGCCGGGGCTGCGATAGCTATAGAAGGTACTGCATTGGGCTGCTATTCCGATAGCACAGGGCACTTTGAAATAAGCAACATCCCTGCCAAGTCTTACAACATTATAGCTCAGGCTTTCGGCTACGGCACTGTTACCTTGTACAACGTTGTAGTTTCATCGGGCAACGAGCAGGTGCTGCTCGTGGAGCTTGATGGCAGCGAGCCCTCTACGCTTAAAGAAGCTGTGGTGCGCCGGAACCCGTTTACTAAAAGCGCAGAAACGCCACTATCCATCCAAAACCTCTCGGCGCAGGAAATTAAAAGTAATCCCGGTGGCAATTTCGATGTATCCCGCGTTATACAGGCTTTCCCTGGCGTGGGCGGCACATCAGGCTCGGTGGGCGGCTACCGGAACGACCTCATAATTCGCGGCGGCGCACCTAACGAGAACGTTTACTACCTCGATGGCATAGAAGTACCCGTTATCAACCACTTCGCAACGCAAGGCTCGGCAGGCGGTCCCACGGGCATAATCAATATTTCATTTATACAGGATGTAAACCTTTACACAAGTGCCTTCCCCGCCAAATATGACAACCCTTTGTCGGGCGTGCTACAGCTCAAACAAAGGGAAGCCAACCCGGATAAAATACAAAGCAATTTCCGCTTGAGTGCCTCTGAGCTTGCCTATTCTGCCGACGGCCCTTTAAGTGATAAAGTATCATTTCAGGCATCTGTGCGTAAATCATACTTACAGTTTTTATTTGCGGCGCTGGGCTTGCCTATTTCGCCAGAGTACTACGATTTTCAGTATAAAGTCAATTGGAAAATCAATAAGAAACTGTCGTTTTACACATTGGCTATAGGCGCTATAGATAAGTTCAGCTTCCTTACGCCTAAAGACCTTACGCCTGAAAATGTCTATATCCTGCACTCTAACCCACTCATAAAGCAGTGGAGCTATACCAACGGCTACGGGCTTAAAAAACTCATTGATAAAGGCTTCTGGAACCTCACTTTCAGCCGCAATATGCTCAATAACCAACTGGACAAATACCTGGATAACCAGAACCCAAGCGAGGCAACCCGGGTACTCAAACAACATGCGGTAGAAGCTGAAACAAAAATAAGGTTTGATGTAAACAAGTACGTGGGCAACTGGAGCTATAGCTATGGTGCTATGCTGCAAAATGACGACTACAGCAACGACTTATTTGTACAATACCGCAATGCAGTGAAAGACTCCAACGGCAACGTACTGCAACCTGCTATTGCGCTAAACAGCAACACGGCCATTAACTTTATTAAGTATGGCGCTTTTGGCCAGGTTGCAGGCAGTTTCTTTGACAGGAAGCTGAACGTATCATTGGGGCTGCGTGTGGATGGCAATACGTTTATGGCTGACGGCAATAATGTGCTGAAACAGCTATCACCAAGGCTTTCGGGCTCTTATGCTATAACAAACAGCGTCAAATTCAACGCTTCTATTGGCACCTACTACAAAATACCCACCTACACCTTGCTGGGCTATACCGACTCTACTGGCAAATATGTAAACAAGAATTCCAGCTACATACAATGCGGCCACTATGTTGCAGGTTTTGAATACCAGCCAAAATGGAAGGGCGCACGCTTTACACTGGAAGGCTTTTATAAGACCTATAGCGGCTACCCTGTTTCCCTGCTTGATGGCATTTCACTAGCCAACAAAGGCGGCGACTTTAATGTACTGGGCAATGAACCTGTCGCCACCAATGGCAAGGGCAGGGCTTATGGCACTGAGTTCCAGTTCCAGCAGAAGCTTACTAAAAACGTTTTTGTGATATTGTCTTACACCTACTATAAAAGCGAGTTTACCAATGCCGATAGCAAATACACCCCGGCATCCTGGGATAACGGGCACCTGCTGTCCTTCATAGGCGGCTACAAATTCAAGCGGAATATAGAGCTGGGTGTAAAATTCCGCTACCAGGGCGGCGCGCCATACTCCCCATTCAACATGGCAGCATCGCAGGCCAACTACAACACACTAGGTACGGGCGTCATAGACTATACCCAGTTTAACACGCTTCGCCTGGCTGCATTTAACTCAATGGACATCAGGCTGGATAAAAAATGGAACTTTAAAAAATGGAGCTTTGACTTGTACATGGATATAACCAACGCCTATGCCAGCAAGCAGCCTGCATCGCCTAAATTCACCTTCAAACGCACCACCGACAATAAGGATTTCCTTACTACCGATGGCAAGCCACTAAAAGCCGATGGCAGCAATGGCATACCTTTAATACTGGATAATAGCAGTGCCGTGGTAATACCTACTATTGGCTTTATCGTTGAGTTTTAAGCAAATACGCTGGCGCGACAAATTGGGTTCGGAGAGGCCTGCGCTTTTAAGCCCATTGGTTTGCCTATTGTTTTCGTATATTTGATAGATGAATAGTTTCAAGGTAAAAAGCATAATCAAGCGTACATTCATTGTCCTTTCGGTAGCTGCTGTAGGCATCCAGTTCTTTCATCCTGCAAAAAACAACGATGCAACTATCGGCGCCAACCACATAAGCAAAATGTACACTGTTCCTGCTAATGTGGATGTAATCTTGCAGAAAGCTTGTTACGACTGCCATAGCAACTATACTAAATACCCATGGTACAATAATATACAACCAGTAAACTGGTGGCTGAACGACCATATTGTGGAGGCAAAGGATGAACTTAATTTTTCAGAATTTGGCACTTATAAGTTACTGAGGCAGTCCAAGAAACTTAAGAAATCGGCCAAAGAAATTGAAGAAGGCGAAATGCCCCTTAGCAGCTATACGCTCATACACAGGGATGCCATACTAACCCCTGAAGAAAAACAAGCCGTTATAGGTTGGCTTAATGCCCTTTCGCAGGAAATATATGCCAAAGTAACCCCTGCCGAAATAGAAGAAGACCGCAAAAGGCAAGAGGAACGTAAAAAGCAAAGGGAACAACAAGGCAAGTAAATAAGGTATTTGCCTACGGCTCAAATACTACAGAAACTTTGCGCAGCCGCAGTAGCTCCCAGCCAGTAAAACCCAGGCAAAACCCTTCCTTTGCGATACTTTGCGCCATCTTTGCGTACTTGGCGTTGAAAGCTACATGCCGAAAGGCCTTGCCTCACTGCACCAAACACGCTTACTGCTTCGTTACCATTTTAGCTGCAAACTTCTTCTGCGCTGTATAGGCTGATATGAAATAAACGCCGGCCGGATAGTTTTCCTGTATTTCTATTGGCATGTTAGTAGCCGCAGTAAACTCCATCACCTTCTCGCCCAGCAGGTTGGTAATAACAACCTTTACATCCTCTTGCGTAGCCGATGTTATGTTTAGCATTACTGCCCCATAATTAGGGTTAGGGTAGGCCAGTATTTCATCGGTAACTACTGCCATAGGTACAATACCCGTATGGCATACGGCATAAGAACCAACCCTGATTGGGAAAAGCGTAGTGAACGTGCCGCAAGGGTTAGTGTAAGTATATTTAACTGTGTCATGCCCCGGGGTAAGCGCCGTAACCAGGCCTGCACCCGAAATATTGGTAATAGAGGGGTGAAGGGTTGACCATGTGCCGCCCGGCACAATGTAGCTAAGGGTTGTGGTATCGCCCGGGCAAATGCTATCCCTGCCTATAATGCTGTAAGTAGCCGTAGGGTTAACATTAACGTGTATTACTGTAGTATCGTAGCCCGTGCCATCAAATACCCTTACACTAAATGAATCGGGGCCAAAGTAGCTGGCGAAGGGCGAATAAGTAAGGCCCGAAGGTATCATAGTAACGCCAGTAGATGTAGTGGTATAGCCCACTACCAGCGCCCCATGGCCTGCAGCAGTAACTAAAGTCCATATTTCGGTCTGCCCTACATCAATATCATCAACCGCAAGCACAGTATCCAGGTTTACGGTAGCAGCACCCTGGCATGCCTGCATTGACTGGCTGTGCCCATTTGTAAAAAAGGGTTTATGCAGTGTACTGATAACCCTTACGCGGTCATTGCCATGGTCAGATATATAAATCTTGCCCAGTGCCGGTTTAACACAAACCACTGATGGCTGGTTAAGTTCTGCTGAAACAGCAAGGCCGCCATCGCCACTAAAAGCGCCTGAACCAGTACCTGCCAGGTAGCCGTTACCGGCTATAGTAGATATAATGCCAAAGGAATTTATTTTACGGATAACATTATTGTTTTGGTCGGCAATATAAACGTTGCCGGTAGAATCAGTAGTAACATCAACCGGGTAATACACCTTAGCTGCCGATGCAGGGCCGCCATCGCCTGTATAGCCGTAAGTGGATGTTGTGGTAGGATTGGTAACAGTAGAGATATTACCCGCTGTGTTTATTTTACGAATGCGGTTATTGCCATAGTCGGCAAAATAAATAACGCCAGTACTAGCTACTGAAATGCCGTGTGGGTATTGTATAATAGCTGCCGTTGCGGGGCCGCCGTCGCCGCCCAGGCCCACCGTGCCAATGCCAGCGATAGTGCTGATAATGCCGGTTGACATATTCACTTTACGAATCCTGCAATTTAACTGGTCTGCAATCAGCAGGTCGCCCGAAAGGTCAAAAGCGACGCCCCATGGGTAGTTCAGCTTTGCCGCAGTAGCTTGTATGCCATCGCTGTTAAAACCAATAGAGCCATTTCCTGCTACCGTAGTAATGATGCCTGTTGACAGATTGATTTTACGCACAACGCTGTGGTCTTCAGTAAAAAAGAGGTTGCCTGCAGCATCCAGCGTAAGGTAATTAGGCCTTAGTATCTGAGCCGAAACGGCAGGGCCGCCATCGCCTGTATAGCCTGTGCCACCTGTGCCGCCTATAGTAGTAATAACGCCCGATGCATCAATTTTCCTTATCCTGTTATTATTCCAGTCTGCGATGTAAACATTGCCCACGCCGTCAGCAGCAATGCCGCCGGGCTGATTAACTTTTGCGCTTGTGGCTGCACCACCATCACCGCTGAAACCTGCTGTGCCCGTACCAGCAAAAGTATTTATGTTCTGGGCATTAGAAACTAATGAAGATACAAGCAAAACTACTAAAGCCGTATAACGTGAAAACCGCGTTGCCATTGATAAAACTATTAAAATTTCGTGCTAAGTTATTAAAAATAAACTTCTAAACCTGCCAGTCAAACCCCTTGGAACTAAACACCCAAAAACATTAACCGGGTATTAATAAAGCAGCCCGGCTAATACCGGGCTTGCTATATTTTTAATATTCAATTTAATGGTAACGGCAACCGCAACTATTGAAACAATTTATAACCCACAGTAAAGCGGAAATAGGTTGATGAAATAGCAGTGTTAACATTATAGCCACCTTGCATATTTACTTTAGCGCTGCCTTGTTGCAGCAGCACATCGGCCAGCCACCTCTTGTTAAACTGGTAGCTAAAGCCTAGCATGTAACCCAGCCTGAAGCTGCCGCCGGTAGGCGATGGGTATAGCGGGCCTTTATAACCTGACAAAGGCGTACCTGAATACTGCATAATGCTGGCTATGGAAGGGTGTGCCTGTACAACCCCCGCACGCACCATATAAGTGGTATCCATTGTTGCCGATATCTGGTTGCTTGTCAAGGTGCTTTCGTGGATGCCCACCAGTTTTGAATAGCTGATGTTAACCCCACCATAAGCCGAAAGCTTCTTGGTGATGTTGTATTTAATCAGCAATGGCAGTTCAAACTCCAGGTAACGGCCACCGGCTGCATATGTTTTAACAACCGACTGGTGCGACTGGGTTACTGTATCGTGGTGTACCCAGAAGTCAACAATGCCATTTTGGTTATATATAGGTATTGAGTCCATCCGCACCTGCGTACTGCTGTTATTCACTTCGTAATAAGATTGTGAACCATCCAGTGTTTTAGATTTTACACCCGCATACTTTATGCCGGGCTGAATCAGCAATGAGAATTTATTCGACAGCTTGCGCTCCAGGAACGGCGTTATAACAAACTTCTGTGCTGTACCATTGTTAAAGCCACCTTCAAAACCCGCCTTTACCCCTACTTCAAAACCGAAGAAAGTACGTGCTGGTTTTCCGGCAGGGTTTTCTGTAGCAGCAGTTGCAGGTGTACTATCTGCTTTAGCCACCTTAGCTACCGCAGCACTATCATGCTTAACAGCAGTTGCTGCCTTCGCAGCTTCTGTGACCTTTGCCTGTGCCACAACCGGTTTTACTTCGGCCGCAGCAGGTACGGCCTTAGCTGGCTGTGCTGTAGCCGTTGCCGCTTCTTTTGCAGGCTGTGTTTTGGCTTCTGGCTGCTTGCTTGTTTTTTTACTGTTGAGTGCCAGCTTAGCAACTTCGGTTTTCTCAGCCTTTGTTGCAGCGGCTATGCTATTCCCGGCTTCGCCAGTTTTCTTAGCTGGCTTTTGCTTAGTAGCATGCTTTTGGTTAGCAGCTACTGGCGGTGCAGCAGCCTCTTCGTTAGCGTCGCCTGCATTATCAGCTGCTTGCTTTACATGCGCAACTGGCTTTGCAGAAAGGCTTGCTTTTGTTGCCGCAACCTTAGCCACTTTAGCCATTGTTGGTTTGCCAGCGGCAGCTATAGGCTGTTCCTCTGCAATAGTGTTAGCAGGCGAAGCCACGGCTACATGCTTAGTTGCGCCAGCCTTTTTAGCCTTTGCTTTAACCGCAAGGCCTTCGCCCTGGGTAGTAGCAATCGTTGTTGCCTGCCCTGTTGGCTTAATAGCCAGGCCTTGCTTTGGCGCAGCTACTGCCGTGCTTCCGGTTTTTGCCATAGCAACTGGCGTATTGCCTGTTACTACTGCCTGCGCAGGCACTTTTGTACCCTTCGCATGGCTGGTTGCAGCTGTGTTGCCAGCGGTTGCTTTTGCATTTGTTGCTGAAGCAACCGCTTTGGTGATGGCAGGCAGGTTATTCCCGGCTGCATAAGAAGTGATAGGGGCAATTACAGGGGCTGAAACGTTTTTAGTTGAATTTGAAGTTGGTGCAGCACTACCCTCTTTAACCTGGGCTGTTGCTGGTATTTTTTGTCCTTTAGTTACTGTATTTAAATTTGTAGCCTTACCATTTGTGCCTGCAATAGCGGCTGCACTTGTTTTCTCGTTGCCCTTCTGAATACTTGCAGCATTGGTAGCTTCTTTATTGGCTACCGCCTTATGTGCTGTTGTAGCATCATTTGCAACTACTATTGCAGGCGCTGATTTAGATTTAACAGTGTTGGCTGCTACGCTTTTGCTTGCAGTAGGCACATTATCAGGTACAATAGCAGTTTCGGCCTTAACCTTTTTGCTGCCAGTTGCCACGTTGCTGTTATTACTGCCTGCAACTTCGCTTTTAGCCGTTGGCATAGCCTTAGCGCTTACGTTATTGGTAGCCACACTGCCATTCGCCTGTTTGCCTGAAGCACTTCCTGCTGGTGTCAATCTAATGCGTGTGTTGCGTCCTATAGGTGCTGCTTTAGCAGTAGTATTGTTATGAATGCTGTTAGTTGTTGCCGTTGCTTTGCCTAAAGCCGCTGCGGGCTTACTGCTAACCCGGGTAGCTGATGCGTAGTTGCTGGCATGTGGGGTAGCCTTTGTGGCCGCCTTGGCACCAAAAACGACATCGTCTTCATCATCACCCACAGGGTTAGAAATTGTATTGTCCCTGTGCTCTTCCCTTACATTTACTACTACAGGCTCCGACTCTGCAACCTGTATATTGTTATGTGTGCTGTTCTTTACTATATATTTAATTACAGTGGCCTTTACCGATGGTTGTGCTTCTACACTACCCAAGTCGTTATTTACAGGGGCCATCGCCATTGCATTATCCATTGCTATCTTCTTGCCTGTGGCAGGCTCAGTTACCGGGCGTTCATTTTTCCCCGCCAATGGCTGTGCAGGGGTAACGCTTGCTATAGCTTGTGCAGTGCTATTGGCTGCAATTGCAGGCTGGCCTTCGTTTTTGTTACTGTGGCGTGTTTGGCCCTTGCCAGCATTAGCTTGTTTCGCCGCAGTACTTTCAGCGGTTGTGTTAACTGTAGTGGCAGCAACTGCATCCTTGTCCGTATCAAGTGCAGTTTTAGGTTGTGGGGCGGTTGCCTCCGTGTTAGCCTTGGGGGCATAGGCGGTAGCCGCACCATCGCCTGACATTCGCCATGCAAGCAATGAGCCGCCGCCTACTCCGATGAAGGCAAGCAAAATAATAAACCAAGGCCAGCGATAGTAGATGCCGGGGCGTTTTTTGTCATTATTGTCTAACCTTTCCTCTAGAGAATCCCATACGGAGGGAGGCGGGGTTTCGGTATAGCTACCGAGCCCCTCTCTAAAAAGATTATCAATATGTTTTAAGTTTTGTTCCATTTTCTCTTATTGGGTAATAATAAATTGTAGTTTCTCCCTTAGCCTTCTCCTCGCATCATTCAGGTACCACCTACTATTGTTTTCATTTATATTTAGTAATGCTGCTATTTCTTTGTGTGGGTAATTTTCAAAAACAAAAAGGTTAAAAACTGCAAGCTGAGCCTCCGGCAGCGTATTTACAAGTACTAATAGCTCCTTATACGAAAGGTTTTGTACCGAACTGCTCTCAACAAAGCCATCATCGGGCTCTACCTCCTTGTGGTATTGCTCCTCCTTTATATTCTTCCTCAGGTAATCCGTAACAGTGTTTACAACAATCCTCCTTATCCACCCTTCAAACGCACCCTGAAAAGAATATTGCCCCAGCTTGCTGAAAATCTTATAAAACGAATCATTTAGCAATTCCTTGGCAGCCTGCTCGTTATTATACATGTACCGTTTTATAACACCATAGGCTGCGGGGGCATACATATCATACAGCTTTTTCTGCGCACTCCTTGACTGGGCTATGCATTCCTTCACCAGCAAATGAAGCCCTTCCTCCTTAGGATGGCCCGCCTGCTGTGTTGGTAAAAAACCCTGTATGGATATTGCGTCAGTCAAGTTTTGATATAATTTAATTACTATATTTATCGTACCGATTCATCAACCCTCAACTACCATGACGAGGTTGCAAGGCCAAACGTTAGTGTTTAAAAAAAATATTTTTCCAAGTTACTAACATTTACCTTTGAAACTGCGTCTGATAAGTAGCGGAAAAGTAAAATATCGTTATACCATTGTAGAAAAACGTTAAATTTGAATAAAAATGCCTAATATTATTGCTCGATTTTTGAAATAAATAGTTAAGAAAAACATTGCTGTCATTAACTCACCCTAAATACAGGCACACAAAAATAATTCCCTATGAAATTGATTTTTCCTTTCTTCATACTTCTACTTATTTCAGCATCAGGCAGTGCCCAGGTATCAGCACTGAATGAAAATTTCGATATTTCATGTGCTACAAGTACCGGCCCCAGCTATCCTACATATTGGTCAGGTTTTTGTATGTACTCACCGGCTAGCGCACTTGGCTGGAACTGCTCACCGCTAGGTGGCAGGGGCTCTACACCAGGCTTTGACTGCAATAGTTACATTGCAGGTGTACATTATACCGATACTGCATGGCTCTTTACCCCAATTCTTAACCTTTCAGGCAATTCCGACAACATCTTTATCCGTTACGACTCTAAATACGAATTTGCAGCTTCCAAATTAAAAGTACTGGTTTCCAGCGATTACGTTAAATATACAAGGCCTGACTCTAATGGCGTGGACTGGAATGAAATAAGCACTACTGCAATGCCAGAGATAGGCCATGATGATTCGCTGGACTGGGTTACACACTTTATTGACCTTACTTCTTTTAAAGCCACTCCTTTTATTGTTGCATTTAAATATACATCTACCAATGTATCTGGCGGCCGCTGGACGATAGACAACATCATGACTACCCCATGGGGTTTAAATGTTACTAACCTCAGTAAGGAAGCATTGCCTATCTCTATTTTGGGTACCCCTAACAGTTCTCAGATTAATGTTTCCTGTACATTCGCTTTAGCAGGTGCCTACAAACTGGCCATATATGACCTCATGGGCCGTGTAGCTTATTCGCAAGAGCTGCACACCCGCAGTGGCACTCAGGATTTTGTACTGGATGGCCTGTCGCTTAACAAGGGTATGTATTTCGTAAAAATAAGCAACAACAGCACTTACGGCGCTGCAAAAGCTATGGTGGAGTAAAGCCAACGCTTAAGCATACACCCAGGCAACCTGCCCATGGGTATAATTCACAATCTTTCCATCTTCAAGCTGAACCTGCAATGTGCCATCGGGCATTGCATTGAGAATAGTGGCATACCAGGTGTCGGGCCCGTCAGTAAAAGCCTGCAACCTGCCCTGCCTGTACAAGTAACTGTTGTATAGCTGCATCTGCCCGTTTTCGGGTAATGGCACCGATGTAGCAGCTATAACCTCGCTGCAAATGGCCTGAAGTAGCGCCTGCATATCAAATTCAAGCCCCGAAGCTATTTTTAAAGATATGGCAAATGGCAAATCGGCAGAAAAACCTGCCTGCCTGACATTTAGCCCAAACCCTATAATACTGTAAGCCCACGTACTGCCACGCAACACATTTTCTATGAGTATGCCCCCTGCCTTTTTGTCATTAATAATAATATCGTTAGGCCACTTTATGGCCACATCCCAACCAGTGTGCAACTTTCGCAAAACATTGGCAATTGCTACTGCAACAGCCGCATTAAACAGGAATTGGCAATTTAATGTATGTACAGGGGCTATAATCATGCTCATTAACAGGCTTTCGCCTGGCTTGTCAGCCCATGCTTTGCCCCTTTGCCCCTTGCCCCCTGTCTGCGACCCGGCTACTATTGTCATGCCCGGCTGTGCCGTATTGCCATCTATTAGCCTCATGGCATAGTTATTGGTACTATCTACCGAATCAAGCTCTATAATTTGGGCTTTTAAATAAGACATGTGGTTTAGTGCAAAAAGATTTATAATTTTGATAAACCATAAAGGTATCATCAATCAGCAAAACTGAAAAAAAATTAAATTTGGAGAAAATATTAGCTGCCCTACAAGAAAGGCAAAAACCTATAGCGAAGCTCAGTAAAAACAGTAAGCTTTTCAAAACGATAATCAATACCATCAAGGAAAAAAAGGGCGAAAGTATTGTAGTGCTTGACCTGAGGAAAATACACGAAGCAGTTGCCGATTATTTTATCTTATGCGATGCAAGGTCGCACATTCAGGTAAAAGCAATAGCCGATAATATTATTGATGAAGTAGATACGGAGTGCGACGAAAAACCTTACCATAAAGAATATGGCGAAAAATGGACTTTGGTTGATTATGTAAATGTAGTAGTACACATTTTCCAGGGCGAGCAAAGGCAGTTTTATAGCTTAGAAAGCCTTTGGGCTGATGCGGCACGGACTGAATATTAAATACAACATATAATTATCACAACGCAGAATGGAAGATCAGATAAAACAAACTCCTGGCCCAAAACCCGGAAATAATGACCCGAATCAAAGAAAAGGCCCTAAGTTCAATATATACTGGGTGTACGGGCTTATAGTCCTTATCATACTTGGGGTGCAGTTTTACGGGGGCAATTTCAACCCACTAGGTGCAGAGCGCAGTTTCCAGGACTTCAAAATGTATAACGACAGCGGCAAAGTCGCCAAGTTAAAAGTCATCAACAACGACCATGTTGAAGTATACTTTAAAAACAACGTAGCGCTTCCGCAGGTACCCGGCTCCAAGCCGCCTATGGTTGCAGTAAGCAACGACAAAACACCTGCATTCGAGTTTAAAATCGGCACTATTGAGCAGTTCAGCAAAGAACTGTCAGAGTACGAAAAAAACACGCCTACAGCAGGGCATGTACCGGTATTTTATGACCAGCAACCCGATTACATACATGTAATCATGCAGTTCCTGCTGCCAATCATCTTCCTCGTGGCAATATGGTTCCTCATATTCCGCAAGATGGGCTCAGGCGGCGGCGCAGGTGGCGCAGGCGGTATTTTCAATATCGGCAAATCAAAAGCGCAGTTGTTTGAAAAAGGCACTCGCGTAAACATCACATTTAACGATGTCGCTGGCCTGGACGAAGCTAAAGTGGAAGTAATGGAAATCGTTGACTTTCTGAAAAACCCTAAAAAATATACCGCACTGGGTGGTAAAATACCTAAAGGTGCTTTGTTGGTAGGCCCTCCGGGTACAGGTAAAACCCTGCTTGCCAAAGCAATGGCAGGCGAAGCGCAGGTGCCTTTCTACTCTATGTCAGGCTCAGATTTCGTTGAGCTTTTTGTGGGTGTAGGTGCAAGCCGCGTTCGTGATTTGTTCAAACAGGCAAGGGAAAAAGCGCCATGTATCGTATTCATTGATGAAATAGACGCAATAGGCCGCGCAAGGGGCAAAAACGTGATGATGAGCA
>CANBTK010000005.1 GCA_947372365.1 Flavipsychrobacter stenotrophus
CCCGGCTGTAAGATGGTTATTCAGCCTCCCCTGGAGGTAGTTGTATTGATCTAGGCCAGCGTAACCATAATTGTAATAAATAACCGACTGAATAAGTGCATTACCCGTATGGGGGTACTGATAAAACCAAGGAGTGCTTGGCAAACGAAAGCCGGGCACTCCACATGTATTTTCATATTCTGGCAAACATGGAGGTATTGTACTCATAATTGAGTCAGTAACCCAACTTGTATCTATCCCGTTCCAGTAGTTGGCATACTTGACTTGGTCAAAATTATCGGGGCATTTGCGGTGCTGCTCAAAGCTACCGTTCAATACGTAATTAAGTTGTGCACTTGCTGCCAACGGGAATAAGACAGCTAAAATAATGGCAAGTATAAGAGGGGTATTTTTCATAGTAACAAATTTAGGGGTAAAAGTGGGAAGGCTGTAAAAGCAATTTAAATCTTCCTGTCCGCGGCAATCCGGCGCGGGGGCATTGCCCCTACATTACAACAACAGATCATTGACAGTCAAAACATGTAGGGGTAAGGCTCGCCCTTACCCTGCATAGCATGGGTGTTATACCTACCAGGTCAGGGCAACCGAAAGGCATCACCCATACACATATTCATTATGCACGTTCCATAATTTGGTTTACACCCTAAAAAATAGCCCGGCAACGCAATGTGCCGGGCTGGTATTGTAGTAATGTTGGTGCCGTTAGTTCTTCTTTTCTTCTTTGTCGTCTTTTTTTCATTCTGCATAGAAGTAGGTATTAGCCCTTTTGCCCCAGTATGGCTTGGTTACATCGTCGCCCTTTTCAGCAGCGAACAGGCCATCGGCTTTTTCAAAATAAGGCAGGGCGTTCTTTTTGCCGCCGCCAAAGGCTGCGGGGGTAAAGAAAGTGCTTACAGCCTTCAGGTAATACATTCTTGGGTTGTTGGGGTTTATTTCCTTTGCAGCCTGCAGGTCGTCGGTAAATATTTTACCGTATTTCTGCCAGCGGTTCATAGGGTCTACACCCAGGCGCGAATTAGCTATCATAGCTGCCAATACATAAGTTTCGTCATTGTTTTTGCCCAGCAGGCTTACGGCATCCTGCAGCTCTTTTTCTGCATCATCAAGTACAGCATCGTGCTTGGTGACGTCTTTTTCTTCGTACGACATCATTGTTTTAGAAAGGGCTACATAAAAATGCGTTATCCATTCTTTATCCCACTTCTTGGCTATCAATACCAGTTTATTGGCCTGCTGCTGCCTGGCATCGCCTGAGCCCATCATGGGTAATGTGTCGAAAGCTACCCATGTTTTGGCCAGTGGCGCTTTAAAATCCTGTGCGTTAGCACCTAATACCGAAAGTGCCATTGCACCCATTACTATCAGTGTTTTCATCATTTTCTTTTTTATGCGTTTACTTTTTGTTTTATGGTTAGGTTACTTATAATTCGTCTTTGCTAAACTGGCTGAGCGAGAAGTTGGCACCAAAGAATATGGTACGGTAGAAGCCGGGCGCTATTGGCTGGCGCTGGCCATCTTTATACCTGTAGCCAAAAACGTTGTGGGTATTCAGCACATTATCTACGCTTACATAAAATACAGTGAACCACTTGCCAAATGAATGCAGCCATGCTGCAGTAATGGCCGTATTGTTAAACGTAGGCGTGCGGCCGCTCAGGAAATCGGAACCGCTGGTTTTAGCAGGGTCAAAGTAAGGGTAGCCGCTTGAAAAACTGTAGGTGGCGCTGATGTTGGCGTGCCATTTGTCTATAAAATGCTTGCCTACTACACTCAGGTTGTGCTGCGCCACAAAGGTAGGCGTAGCTTCGAAGTTGAAGTTCTCATAGAGCCTTTTGGTATCAATATAGCTATAAGATACCCAGTAGTCGGTATTTTTGAATGACTTTTTATCCCTCCAGAAAAGCTCCAGGCCCTGTGCATAGCCATAGCCGGTATTGTCAACTGAACTGGCAACTATCACCGGGCGGAAGCGGTTAGGGTTGTAGCCATAGCCATTTTCCCTCACCAGGTCCTGGTAATTTTTGTAGTAGCCTTCTACCCTCAGCGTGCGGTCGCTCTTGCTCCACTGCCAGTTGGCTATATAGTGTATGGCGCTCTGCATACCGGGTTTGAAACCTGACAGGTAGTAGTTGGTATTAGCGTTTTGGTAGAAAATGCCGCCTGCAAGCGAAGCCTGGCTGTGGTTGCCTGTTTTTATAGCTGCCGAAAACCTTGGCGCAACCTTATCTACGTTCAGGAAGGTACTGTATTCATACCTTATGCCTGGGCGCAATGCCAGCCAGTAGATAGGCGTCCATTCCAGTTCGGTAAATGCAGCCAGTTGCGTTTCGTCGTACTGCTGGGTGCGCCCAAACTGTTTTTTAGTGCCGAAATTCTGTAGTTCGGCACCCACCATCAGGTTAAGCCGGGTGGTAAAATTGCGCTTTAACTCTATGCGGCCCTGGTTCCTGTATTCCTCCTGTTTCAGCGCGATAATATCATATACATTGTTCAGCTTGTCGTAGCTGAAAGAGCCAGCAGTATATAAGGTATATTTGTTTTTAAACGACTGCTTGTAGCTGATGGTACCAAAGTAATAGTTGTCTTCGGTAATGTACTTTATCTGCTCATCGGTAGTATTCACGTTGCCCGTGGTATCAACGCTGCCTAAAGCCGGGTTAGGTATATTAATGCCGCTTTTGCTGTAAGTAGCGCTGAAAGTTGCTTTTAGTATGCCGTTTTTATTAGGCTCCCACACAAACCTGGCGTTGCCTCCGCCACCTACAGGCACTTTATAAAATTTGTACCCGTTAGATGTCGATGAAACTGCCAACAGTGGTGCCAGGTTGGTATAGTTGCCACCAGCATCAAAACTGCATTTCTTCCACTTTTTGGTGCCCGATGCATAGATGCCTGCTATGCTTGCGCCCAGGTTCACATTGCTCTTGTCAGGCATATCGTTGCTGTTAAGGTCCAGCACGCCCGACAGGGCTTGCCCGTACCTTGAGCTATAGCCGCCGCTGCTGAAGGATACACCTTTGAACTGGAACGGGCTGAACCTGCTGCGGGTAGATAAGCCCGGAGGGCCGCTCACAAACGCGCTTTGTACTATAGTGCCATCTACAATTATAGCGGCCTCGCTCACGTCGCCACCCCTTATCAGCAGGCCATTATCGGTGCCGGTCTGTTGTGTGCCGGGCAGCATCTGCATAGCTTTCACCACATCGCCGTTAGAGCCGGCTGTTGTAACAACATCAATAGGGTTAAGCACGGTTTTCGTCCTGTCGCTTGATGCGAAAGAACCTGCGGTAATTGTAACCGACTCCAGGTCGTGCTGGCTTTTCCTCATGTGCAGCACAATACCTGTAACATCGCCCGTTATTACTAAAGGCTGGCCGGTTAGCTCGTAGGCAGCTAATGTAGCCACTATAGTTTGGTTGCCTTTTTCTTCGGTAGCGAAGCTGAATTCGCCCAAGCTATCGGTAGTTGCCCCATCAATAGTGTTATCCAGGTAAACACTGGCGCCTTTTACGGGCTTTTCAAAATTATCAAGTACTTTCCCGCTTATCCTGGTATCGGCAAATGCGGCAAAACTTCCGGCCAGCAGGGGTAGAAAGAAAATTAATAGTAAGCGTTTTCTCATATAATTGTAAAATTATGGTGCAAATCTATGCCAGCAGCTTAATAATTGGAATAATATTTCGGTAAAACTTAAATGTAAAGCGGTAAATGGTTGCTATATGGCGGTGAAACGGCCAGAGGGGGCGAAAGCAGCCTTGACCCTCAATTCAGGTACTCAAGCGAATAAAATTTGTAATTTTAAGGTTATAGGCTTAATTTTGTTTGTATATTTAAGGTTATAACCTTATAAAAATGCCAAATCAACAGCTACTCATACAGCAATTAGACAATAAGCTGAGCCACCTACAGCCTCTAAAAGGCATGGGCAGGCCCGCCGCAGGCTGGATTCATGGCATACGCAATGCCTTGAAAATGACCCTGAAACAACTGGGCGGCAGGCTTGGCATAACCCCCCAGAGCGTTAAGGAAATAGAGCTGCGGGAAAATAAGGGGGCCATTACCCTGGAAACTATGGAAAAAGTAGGCCGCGCAATGGATATGAAGTTTGTATATGGTTTCCTACCCAATAGTGGCTCCCTTGATCGTACGATTGATAATAGGGCACGGGAACTGGCTACAAAAATTGTACAGAGGGCATCAATGTCTATGAAACTGGAAAACCAGGAAGTTTCAGCACAAAGGGTGGCACAGGAAATAAATGAACTGGCTGAAGAAATAAAAAGGGCTATGCCCAAAAGCCTGTGGGGATAGATTTTTTATATACCGACGGCCAAACGCCTATTGACGAGGACGAAAAGGAGGGGCTGCTGATAAAATCTATCAGTACCCGGGGCCAACTCGATGAATTTGAGCAAAACAACATACAGAAAGCTATGTTGTGGCTAATGGGCAGAAAATTGAATCAACAGCAGGTGCTTACAGAAGCTTTTATATTGGCCTTGCACAAAAGGATGTTGGGTAGCACATGGCTGTGGGCAGGCACCTTGCGCAAGTCCAATAAAAATATAGGGGTTGATAAATACGCCATAAGCCTGGAGCTAAGGCAGCTACTTGACGACTGTACCTACTGGGTTGAAAACACAACCTACCCACCTGAAGAAATTGCGATAAGGTTTAAGCACAGGCTGGTAAGCATACATTGCTTTCCTAATGGTAATGGGAGGCACTCCCGTCTAATGGCTGATGTGCTAATTGAAAAAACTATTTGGCCAGGAGCCCTTTA
Source organism: Flavipsychrobacter stenotrophus (assembly GCA_947372365.1). Classification (GTDB taxonomy): domain Bacteria; phylum Bacteroidota; class Bacteroidia; order Chitinophagales; family Chitinophagaceae; genus Flavipsychrobacter; species Flavipsychrobacter stenotropha_D. The sequence continues at coordinate 4,784 of CANBTK010000005.1, forward strand.
GTTGGGGTGCTGCCGGGAACAACGCTCCCCGTGCCGCTTACCTCTCTGCGCTCAGGGCTGCCGACAAGAACGATTATGGCCCGCTTATTTTATTTGCCAGGAGCTAATTGCTACCTACGGCTCCAAAATAAGCCCCCTATGTATCACTTTCCCCTTTACAGCTATTTGCATAATTAATCGGGATTAAAAGCATATTTAAGTATTTTTGCAGAAATATTAATTGAAATGCTGAAGACAGGAAACACCATCGTAAGTATATATACAGAAATGACGCCGAACCCGGAGACTATGAAGTTTGTTGCCAACAAACTTTTATACCCGGGAAAAAGTATTGACTTCCCAGACGAAGCCAGCTGTGAGCCTTCGCCGTTGGCCAAAGAATTGTTTGCGTTCCCATTCATCAGGAGCGTATTTATTGCCAGCAATTTTGTAACCCTTACCAAAACCCCCGATACCAATTGGGATGAGGTAATACCTTCTATAAGGGAATTCCTGAAGCAATACCTGGAAGAAGGCAAAACCGTAGTAAACGAAGGCCATGTACCGGCTAAAGCCACCAATAACGAGGTAAGCGCCGATGATACCGACGTGGTAGTGCGCATTAAAGAATTGTTAGAAAACTACGTAAAGCCGGCTGTGGAAATGGATGGCGGTGCTATCAGCTTCCGTGGTTTTGAAAGCGGTACCGTTACGTTAATGCTGCAAGGCTCTTGTTCAGGCTGCCCATCATCTATGATTACCCTTAAGTCGGGTATTGAGGCTATGATGAAACGCATGATACCTGAAGTGCATGAGGTTGTTGCCGAAGCTGAATAATTATACCATAAAAAATACTGGAAAAAGGGCTTCAGCAATGGAGCCCTTTTTCGTTGGCCTGGGCCTTGTAAAGTTGGCAGCCCAAGCCTGCGAATTGAATAACTACCAAATTATTGTATTTTTACCGTCACTTACAGGCACCGGAAAACCATATTGTTTTTCTTATTCCGGCGTTTTGGACTTTTTACTTCTATTATGAGCATTCAAAATAATTATGTTGCTATTATGGCAGGCGGTATTGGTAGCCGCTTTTGGCCCGAAAGCCGTACCCACTACCCTAAGCAATTCCTTGACCTGCTGGGTACTGGTAAGTCGCTTATACAATGGACTTACAACCGCTTTAAGCATATATGCCCTAAAGAGAACATATACTTCATTACCAATGAACAGTATATCTCTACGCTGAAAAGCCAGATACCTGAAATTGCTAATGAAAATATAATAAGCGAGCCATCGAGGAAAAATACAGCGCCCTGCGCTGCCTATTTCGCACATAAAATGATGGCCCTTAACCCGAATGCCAATATTATTATGTCGCCTGCCGACCATTTAATAATGGACGAGCACGCATTTGAGCGCACTGCGCATGATGCCCTTGATTTTGTAGCGCACCACAAATGCCTGCTTACACTGGGTATTAAGCCTACGCGCCCCGATACCGGCTATGGCTACATACAGTACGATACTGACGAGGAGCTGGATAAGGCCCACCGCGTACGCACTTTTACGGAAAAACCTTCGCTGGAGCTGGCACAAACCTTCCTGAAAAGCGGCGACTTTTTATGGAATTCCGGCATTTTCGTGTGGAACGTAAAAACTATTATGGAAGCGCTGGAACATTACATGCCTGAAATGCATGAGGTGTTTTCAAAAGCTAAGGACGTGTACAACACACCAGCTGAACTGGATGCTATCACCAAGCTTTACCCGCAGTGTACCAACATATCTATTGACTACGGGATAATGGAGAAGGCACGCAACGTTTATGTAATACCTTCTTATTTTGGCTGGTGCGACCTCGGTACATGGGAATCGGCATACGATAACTGCGAGAAGGACTACCTGGGCAATGCTGTTTTAGGTAATAATGTTATGGTGATTGATGCCAGCGAATGCATGGTAAAAGCACCTAACGACAAGCTGGTAGTATTGCAGGGCCTGGAAAATTTTATTGTGGTAGATACCCACGATGTTTTGCTCATCTGTGAGCGCAACCGCGAGCAACAGATTAAAGAGTATGTAGCCGAAGTGAAAAGGAATAAAGGGGATAAGTTTTTATAGTTGGCAGTAGGCAATTGGCAGTGGGCAGTCCACAGTTTATGATTGTTTTTTGGCTAGCATCTTACAACATATTTAGGGTTCGAATTTTTCGAACCCTATTTTTTTGCCTTGTTTAGTTCCGATGGGCTGCACACATCGCTATTGTATTGCGCCCTTTCAGGGCTACCTCACTACACCGCATCGAATTAATGCCCAATATGCAGTGCTGCATGTAAGGCAGCTTCGCAAAACACCTCTCCTTCGGAGAGGGCCGGGGTGGGGTTTTTCTACTTCACCCACTTACCTATAACTGGCATGCCTTTTAGTTCTTTGCGCTCTGCTTCGTACACCAGCCTCAGGAACAGGAACATTAATACCGCTGCAGCTAACAGGTGCACAATAATGTTTGCGGTAAGGTGCGTCACCAGCTGCTGGGTGAAAAAGAGCAGCAGCATTACAATTAAATAAGCCACCAGTTTTTTAAGGTTGTAGGGCACAGGGAAATGCTTTTGCCCCATTATGTACGATACAACCATCATAGACCCATATGCCGATAGTGTTGCCCAGGCGCAGGCATACATGCCAAACCTGGGTATAAAAATAAAGTTGATGAGCAGGGTAAGGGCGGCACCCATAAGCGTAATCAACATGCCGTAGTTCATTTTGCCTGTTATCTTGTACCACACCGACAGGTTGTAGTAAATACCCAGGCACACATTGGCAGCAAGTAATATGGGCACTACGCCAAGGCCATTGCGGTATGCAGGCCCTACGAAGTACTTCCACAAATCAATAAATAATGCGGTAAACAGGAAGGCAAAACACAGCACAATAACGAACCATTTCATCACCTTGGCATAGGTTTTGGGTGCATTTTTATCGCCTGACTGGTTAAAAAAGAATGGCTCTGCCGACATACGGAAAGCGGTAATGAAAAGGGTAATGAATATGGCTATCTTGTAGTTAGCGCTGTATATGGCTACGGCAATCTTTGCAGCGCTTTCGCTAACCGGCAGCAGCTTTTCAAGCATTACCCTATCAAAGGTTTCATTCACCATGCCGCCCAGGCCTATTACTATCATGGGCGCACTGTAGCTGATTATCTTTTTCCACAACTGCGCATTGAACCTGAAGCGGTAACCCAGCCATTCGCGGTACAATAGCAGGAATGTAGTAGCTGATGCCGCCAGATTGGCCAGAAGCATAAAACCTACATTGTCATTACCTGCATACCAGCGGGCAAATGCTGTGCCCTGCCATGAAGCAGTATGGGTGGGGTAATAGGCAATAAAGAAAAGGGTAAGCAAAATATTCACTATTATACCCGCTACCCTTGTAAATGCATACTTACGGGGCCGTTCCTCCTGCCGCAGCCTGGCAAAAGGGATTGCAGCCAGGGTATCAATAGCAAGAATCAGTACACACCAGGTGATGTACTCAGGGTGGTTGCCTATCTTTTCGTAGTTGGCTATTGGCTGGCGCAATAATATAAGTATGGCGCTAAGTACTGTGGAGGAGATTATTAAAGAGCTGAATGTGGTCTGGAACAGGTCCTTCTGGTCGGTGCCATTGGACGAAAACCTAAAGTAAGCCGTTTCCATGCCATAGGTAAACACCACATTCAGGAAGGAAATACCAGTCATTAATATGCTGAAGTTCCCATAATCAACCATACCAGCAGGCTTGCTGAGGATATAGGTGATGATGGGCGTCATGAGCTGGTACAGGAGCTTGGCAGCAATATTGCTGAACCCATACCAAACCGTTTGACCTGCAAGTTTCTTTAGTGAAGCCAAGTTGAAAAAAGTAAAGAGTAAATGTAAAGAGTAAAAATCACATTGCCGTAATAGCAAAGCGCTCAAAATTAACGGGCAGCGGGTAATAACTAGTATATATTTATAGGGTACCCGCAAAACTGCAACAATAACTTTAACTTACCCTTATAAATACTGTGGCCATTTTTATTAAAATTTTGGAATAATGATTACTTTTAAACGTTAAACCATAAAAGCAATGAGTATGAAAATAATAGCTGCGCTTTCTGTATGCCTTTTTGTGGCGAATATTTCGCAAGGGCAAACGGCTGCGGCACCGAAAAAAGGCGCCTCTGACAAGAAAGTTATTAAAGTGAATAACATAACCGGCGTTATCAAAAACTCTCGCAATAAGCCAATAAAAGGTGTTGAAGCGTTTGTGTACAAGGCTGACTCTACTATCATTGCTTCCGGCAATACCGATTCATCAGGCCACTATACTACTAATGGCGTACCAGAAGGCACTTACTTTGTAAAGCTCATTTACCCGGGCAGGAAGGTAACTATGGTTTACGGTATTAATGTAAAAGCCAGCAGCGTAGAACTGAACCTTAAAGCTGATGCGCCTGAGGCCGATACTATGATGGCATATGAAGTTGTTATGCCTAAGCCTGTTGCGAAAAAGGATGCCCCTAAAAAGAAATAGTTTTTAACCATTCGTGTTTAGGCCCACCCGCTCTGCGGGTGCCTATAGAAATTAATCATCCTGCCCATATTTCAGTAGTAGCGGTTCCAATTCTGGGAGCGCTACTTTTGTTTTACCGAAAACTGCCTTGTAATACCCGTATGTCATGCTATCGCAGTTAATGATGCCTAGCGCATATTGGTAGCTCTGGAACATGTTCAGCACTATACAAAACGATGCAGCCACCCAAAAGGCGATTTTTACTGCCGCCTGCCGCTGCGATGCCACATATTCTATAAATGCTGCCAGCCCTACAGCCACAACAGGCAGCGCCTCGGTCATGGGCCTGCAGCTAAAGCTACCTCCATACCACCACTGGTACCAGCTAAACACCACATAAGTAAAGGGGATAAAAAAGGCTATAGGCGCAATGGCCATTTTCTTGTCTCTCTTCCAGAGGAAGGTAAACCCGAGGAAACTGATAAACGCCATGGGCGTATATATGAACCAGCCCTTGCGCCAACCGAATAAGCCTTTCCATATGCGGGGCTTTAAAAAATTGAAGTACTCGCCTTCGTAAGAATAGTACACCCAATGCCCGGTTATGTACTTCCAGTATGACAGCTGTATGAAAAGCACCATTACAAACAGCACCAGCCCTATGGCTATTTTCCATTTGCTGGCTGCCAGCAACGCCAGCCTTTCCCTTAGCGATGCGGCATCGCCCACCATCCACAGCAGCGGCACCAGGCCAACAATGATATTTATGGGCCTTGTTATAGTAATGAGCCCAAGGGCAATGGCCAGCCAGTAAATATACTTGCCTTTGCTGGTGGCGCACCACCGCGCGCTACTGTACAATACCAATGCGAACATGGCAAAGGAGTACGGATGGCTGCTGCCACCCGGAGAAAAAACAGTGGCATAATAAACATTGGTGCCAAAGCCAATACACATAAGCGTAAGTGCGGTAACCCCATCGCTAAAGTACTGCCTGAGGAATGCCCCCAGTATGAGCAACCCTATAAAAACCCAGATAATGGTGCTGAATGCATGCAGCCGCCTGAAGGGGGCTGAGTAGCCATCGTCAGGGTAGGTTTTATCGTACATGCAGTATAGCCGGGCGGTAAGGAAAAATGGAAGCTGGAAAACGCTGGTGCCAATGGCGTATTTATTCAGTTTATTGCCATTGGGCTGTGTATGCAGGCCATAGTCATCAACCGGGTTGTAAACATAGGTGTGGTTAACGCGCGGGTAAAATTCCAGTTTATTTAAATCGTGATAAATAATTGTGGCGGGCAGGTACAGGTAATAGCCTGAAGCATCCCAGTTTATAAAATTCTGGTCATACTCCTCCCTGTTAAAATATATGTATATATTAACTATAAGGAACGCAAAAACTACGAATTTTGATTTCATCGCGCAGGGGAAATTATATTCAGGTAGGTAAAGGTAAGAATATCCGTATTTCTTGCTGGCTAGTATATATCCGTGCCGCCCAAAACAAAAAAGCAATTTTTGGTACGCCTGTGTACCAAAAATTGCTTTTCAAAAAAATCCTTAGGCTTATAAACTAGCTCACCAGTGTGCCTACGTGCTTGCCGGTAACTACATTCAGTAAGTTGCCGGGGCGGTTCATGTCAAATACGATGATTGGCAGGCTGTTTTCCTGGCAAAGCGTAAAAGCGGTCATATCCATCACCTTAAGGTTCTGGCTTATTACCTCGTTGAATGACAATGTTTCGTAACGGGTTGCAGTAGGGTCTTTTCCGGGTCGGCGCTATAGATGCCATCCACCCTTGTACCTTTCAGTATTACGTCGGCCTTTATTTCTATAGCCCTCAGCGAGCCTGCGGTATCGGTAGTAAAGTAGGGGTTGCCTGTACCTGCGCCAAATATGACTACCCTGCCTTTTTCAAGGTGGCGCATAGCCCTGCGGCGTATGTATGGCTCAGCAACCTGCTCCATTTTTATCGCACTCTGCAGGCGGGTGCTCACCCCTGCTTTGTCAAGTGCGGCCTGTAGCGCCATACCGTTTATTACGGTGGCCAGCATACCCATGTAGTCGCCTTGTGCACGCTCTATGCCTGTTTCATGTTCGTTCATGCCACGGTATATGTTGCCGCCGCCTATCACTACGGCTACTTGTACGCCTACATTGGTTACCTGCTTAATTTCATTGGCGTATTGCTCCAGCATTTTGGGGTCAATACCATAGTGGCGGTCGCCCATCAGCGACTCGCCGGAAAGTTTTAAAAGTACACGGCTAAACTTAGGCAGCATGAGATTGTATTGTTATGCAAAGAAATAAAAAATAAATAAATAGCAACGATTATAAAAATAAGGCACCTCAATTGAGATGCCTTATTCAAAAAGTATTATTGAACGAACGGTAATTTCATTACCTGCGCTTTTACCCCTTTATCACGAATCACAATGAAAATTTCACTGCCTTCAGCAGCATGTGCAGTAGCCACATAACCCAGGCCAATAGCTTTGCCCAATGTAGGCGACTGTGTGCCTGAAGTTACAACGCCAATTTCGTTGCCTGCTGCGTCAGCTATTTTATAGTCATGGCGCGGTATGCCCCTGTCCACCATTTCAAAGCCCACCAGCTTACGGCTTACACCGTTGGTTTTGTGGCCTTCTATAATAGGGCGTGCAGTAAAGTCTTTTGTGAATTTGGTTATCCAGCCCAGGCCAGCTTCAATAGGGCTTGTGGTATCGTTGATGTCGTTGCCATATAAGCAGAAGCCTTTTTCAAGGCGCAGCGTATCGCGGGCAGCAAGGCCTATTGGCTTAAGGCCCGCCGGAGTACCTACTTTAAATATAGCTTCCCATATTTTATCGGCATCGCCATCCTTATCTTCAAAATAAATTTCAACGCCGCCTGCACCGGTATAACCGGTAGCGCTTACCAGTACATTTTCTACGCCAGCGAAAACGCCTTTGCAGAAGGTGTAGTATTTAAGGCCGGTAATATCCATATCGGTAAGCTGCTGCATGTATTCAGTAGCCTTAGGGCCCTGAACGGCCAATAGCGCTGTTTTATCAGAAATGTTGTGCATTTCCACGCCATCGGTATTGTGCTTGCTTATCCAGTTCCAGTCTTTCTCAATGTTAGATGCGTTAACAACCAGCATATAGGTTTTGTTTTGCTCTACGCAATATACCAGCAGGTCATCAACAATGCCGCCATTATCGTTAGGCAGGCAGGAATACTGTGCTTTGCCGTCTGTAAGCTTTGACGCATCATTACTTGTTACACGCTGTATGAGGGCAAGGGCATTTTTGCCCTTGAGTATAAACTCGCCCATATGGCTCACATCAAAAATACCTGCGTTGTTACGCACGGCGTGATGCTCTTCGTTAATGCCTGTGTATGAAATTGGCATGTTGTAGCCTGCGAACTCGGCCATTTTAGCGCCCATCGCTATGTGCCTGTCGGTAAATGGAGTGTTTTTCATTGTTTTGCGTATAAAAGTATGAGTGCCGCAAAAGTAACCCGTTATTTTCAATTTTTCAGCGCACAAGCGGTAGCTGCGGTAAAAGATTGTTTCTCATTGGCAAAGAACCGGTAACACAATGTTACAAAAGTAACCAGGTGACACAGTACTATATTGAATTATAAAGGTGGGTTAACTACTTTAGCGGTAAATTAGTACGATGTCTTCCAAAATACCGTTTACATTCAACGGTTGGTTAAAGCTTGCCGCCTGTAACTTTTGTTTTGGCATTGCTATTGTGTTGCTCGTTCTTAAGGCCATAGACATTAAGCACCACACAGGTACAGAGCCACACTTGGTAATGATGGTACTTTTTATTTTTTTATTGAGTTTCGTTTTTATCCAGCTTTTAAATTTGCTTCACCTTTTCATGTCCGGTATACTTTTGCATATAGTACCGCTGTTTTTATTGATAATTGCTACTTTGTTTGGTTACGGTGAGCTCGACGTTTTCCTTATTACCTTTGGCATGGCAACTGGCAACTATTTATTCACCATGCTGCTGGCTAAAAAATAGTTGTGAATTGATTAGTGAATATTTCTTTAGTTTATGGTTGCAGCACCCAACCATATTCATTTCATTACCTTACTAATAACCGCTGAATTGCCCGCAAAACACCTTTTTAAGTGGTAAGATTGAAACACCTTCAGCACAGCCAAACATGCGCACTTACCTTTTTTTGGCATAAATTCGGCAACAACAAATTGTACTTCATATAAAACATGCTGGGCGACTATTTCGAATTTCCGGGGATGATTAAGGGCCGCCTGCTGGATAGCTACCTGGCGCAGGGCTGGTACCGAACCGGCTGCATTATTTTTACCACGCATTTTTTGGCACCGCTTAACGACGGGCACAAATTCCGTGTTTACTGGCTAAGGTATATTGTAAATAAGGTGAAGCCGGATTCTAAAACCCAAAAGCTTTATGCCCTGAACCAACGTTTTACGGTGGCATGCCACCCCTTCAGGCTTACGGGCGAGGTAGATGCGCTGCACAAGCTTTATGCCGAAGGTGTTAAGTTTGATGCCTGCAAAGACCTGGCCACCATATTAATAGATACGAATAACGATATTTATGACAGCCACATTATAGAGGTGAGGGACAATGGCCGGCTGATAGCCGCTGGCATATTTGATAAAGGGCAAGACACTATAGAAGGGATTATTAACTTTTATGACCCTGCCTACAAAAAATACAGCCTCGGCAAGTACCTGATATTGCTAAAGTACAGGTACTGCCTTGCCAATAACATAGCCCTCTACTACCCCGGCTATTATATGCCTGAGCACCCCCTGTTTGACTATAAGCTCTTTATAGATAAACAAGCTACTGAGGTGTACCTGCCCGAAACCTGCACCTGGGTACCGCTTACCAAATTTACCCCTTGATATTTATGCTTAGAAGTTAGGCTGTAGCTTGTTGTGAGTATAGAAATCGCTCATGTAAGCTACCACCTCATCGGCTGTGTCAAATATCTTTATCATGTCCAGGTCGCCGGGGCTTATGGTATGCTCCTGCAGTTCCATGGTTTCCTTCATCCAGTCAAAGAGCCCCTTCCAGTATGCTGAGCCCATGCATATCATAGGTGTTTGGGTGAATTTCTTGGTTTGTATAAGGGTAGCTACTTCAAAAAACTCATCCATTGTGCCCCAACCGCCGGGCATCATGATAAAGCCTTGCGAATATTTAGTGAACATTACTTTGCGCACGAAGAAGTAATCGAAGTTAAGGCTGTGGCTGCTATCTATAAATGGGTTGCTGGTCTGCTCAAACGGGAGGTCTATGTTCAGGCCTACACTTTTGCCACCTGCAAGGTGCGCGCCTTTATTGGCGGCTTCCATAATGCCAGGCCCTCCGCCTGAAATTATGCCAAAACCTTCCTGCGAAAGCCTTTGGGCTATTTCAACCGCCAGCTCGTAGTACTTATTGCCGGGCTTGGTGCGCGCTGAGCCAAATATGGTAACACAGGGGCCCACTTTTGCCATAGTTTCAAAACCCTGTACAAATTCGGCCATTATTTTAAATATCTGCCAGCTTGAGTGTGCCCTTGTTTCTGTCCAGTCCCTGTTGCGTAAATTATGGAGTTGTTCTTTCATTAGTTGATTTTGTTGTTTTCCCTTCCTTTCCGGGAAGATAAAAATAGGAGTAAAAATGTAAATGCAGCGTTGATAATGAGTAATTCGTTGCCTATTACGTAGCCGTTAAGCCATTGGGCTTCGTTTTGTTTCAGCATATAACAAATTGCGGGTGCCGCAATGCATATTATGGGC
>CANBTK010000006.1 GCA_947372365.1 Flavipsychrobacter stenotrophus
ATGGTGGCTCAGGGTATGCGCCCCGTAACCAACCCATCGGAGATATTGCTTTCGCAGCATGATGAGCCGCTGAGTGGTATAGCCATTGCAGCAACAATGGAAGGCATGCGCCCCATGATGATAGAAGTGCAGGCACTGGTAACACAGGCCGTGTATGGCAACCCACAACGCACCGTTAGCGGGCTGGACCCACGCCGCATGCAACTCATACTTGCCGTACTGGAAAAACGCGGCGGGTTTCACTTCGGTGCCAAAGATGTATTTGTAAATATTGCCGGTGGCCTCAAGATAGAAGACCCATCAATAGAACTGGCTGTAGTGTGTGCCTTGCTCTCATCTTACGAAGACAAATCGCTGCCATCTAACATTTGCCTGGTGGGTGAGATAGGCCTTAGCGGAGAGATACGCGCCATTAACCGCATAGACCAGCGCATAGCCGAAGCCGACAAACTGGGCATGGACGTTATCTTCATCCCCAAAGCCAACGCCAAAGGCCTCAACACCAAGAGCTATAAAATAGAAATAAAGACCGTGAACAAGGTGGAGGATGTTTATAAGATGTTGTTTTAGGTAGCAAAGTAAACCTCGGAGGCGAAAGAAAGTAGGCAGTGATTTATAGTATCTAACGAATTCAACATACGGCTGACCCGCACAACACCTGCCTGTTTCGGTAGTGCCTTATATACAAACATGTTTGCCGATTGAAAAGAATATAGCACTCTTTCGGGGGCTTTAAACCTCGAAGAGGTGGCATTATTATAGTATAAATGCACATTTACGTTTTTCAAAACCCTGAAAAGGTGGCATATTTCGCTAACCGCACAACGGGTATACAATTAATACACCGCCTACTTCCCATACAATTACTCCACAAAAAATGGGTGCCTCAAACGAAGCACCCATTTATAAAATCAGTTCTAGTATTACTTAGTGGCTTATAAATTCGTTCAGGTCAGTTTTGCTGGCATCGAACGAGAATACGCTACCCACCTTAAAATAGTTGTTCTTATCAGTAGTCTTTGCATAAGCGAACTTAGCGAAATCCAGCTTCGACTCTTCAAATCCAAACAGCTTACAAATTTCAATAACCTGGTCAGTTGATACACAGTTAGAGCCCAGTATGCTCTTAGCAGTTGATAGTTTAGTATCCTCAAAGCTGGCATCCTTCACCGCCTTTTTAGCCGAGCTGAAAGTACTCATGTCCATTGGGTAGCTGCAACCTGTACGTGCAGGCGGTGGGGGTGCATCGTTATAAGTGCCGCCCGTAGTACTTGTAGTGCTGTAGCTGCTGGTAGTTGTGGTAGTAGTAGTTTGCCTTACATTGCTGTTCATGCCGCCATCATTAACGTTCAGGCTCATGTTTACACCGCCGCCGCCATTAGTAGGGTCGTTTACGTTAATGCTCATATTTACGCCGCCGCCATTTACACTCATGTTTACGCCATTAGGGTCGCTTACAGTAGTTGTGGTTTGGGTAGTTTGCGTAACATTACCAACCGGGGCAGCCTGGCCAAAGTGCACATAATACATATCAGGGGGCGCTACATAGTTAGGTGGTATAGGCGTAGAACTGAAGAAACGTATTTTCAATTCGCCCTTGTTAGTCTTCTTTATCTTATAAGTCATGTCAGCAAATTGGTTGCTGGCCGCATCCTTTACCGGTATATTTTTACTTATTTCAGGTTTCGTATTGTCATCAAATAGAATTTTTGCAGAATAGTAATCAGCACTCAGGCCGTCCACGCGCACATTGGTTTGTGGGGTGGTGTTTTGTTTTACGCCATTCAGCACCAGGTAAAAACGGTCGCCATCTTCCGAGAAAATGGTGATGCATCCTTGTGCAAAAGACATCAATGGTAGTATAGCGATGGCAACTACTAGAAGTAACTTCTTTTTCATACTTAACAATTTTTTCGAGTGCAAGATTAATGAATATTTTTTAGAGAATAAATTTTGCAACTGTTAAAACAAACAGCGTGCCAAATTTTAGATAGGCTAACGCAGGTAAATAAAAAATATCTGAATATTTTTATGCTAAACACTTCAATGCATTGGTTTCTTATGTATCTTTGAGTTAGGTATTAAACAAGCAACATGATCTACTCATCCGAATTAATAAAAGGGACCCTCAAAACTATTGTTTTAAAATTGCTTGAGGACAATAACCGCATGTATGGCTACGAAATAACCCAAAAGGTAAAAGAGCTCACATTCGATAAAATACAGATTACCGAAGGTGCCCTTTACCCTACGCTTCATGTACTGGAAGAAGACGGCCTGGTGACAACCGAACTGGAGTACAACGGCAAGCGGGTACGTAAATATTATACCCTCAGCCCAGAAGGCAAAAGCAAAACCAAAGAAAAAGTAAGCGAACTGGCGGACTTTATGAATACAATGAAGTTTTTGTTAGACATAAAAACACAATCAGCTTAATGTACCGAATCAATGACCGGCAAATAGATTACATTCTCAACGACATTAGTGCACGTGGCGTGGGGATGGAGGGCCTGCAGCTAAACCTCCTCGATCATATTTGTTGCATCATAGAGCAGGAGCTCGAAGAAAATGGTGACTTCGAGCAATTCTATCGCGCAGTTATCCCAAGGTTTTACAAGGATAGGCTCAGCGAGATAGAAGAGGAAACGCACCTATTATTAACCAACAAAAATTATTATGTTATGAAAAAGGTCATGATTTACAGCGGCACCTTTTCTGCTGCTGCACTATCTTCAGGTATTTTCTTTAAATATATGCACTGGCCCGGGGCATCCATTCAAATTGTATTGGGCATCGGTATAGCAAGTTTGCTATTCCTGCCATTACTTGTAGCGCTCAAAGTAAAGGAGCAACAGAAGGCAAAAGATAAACTATTGATTGTTCTTGGGTCATTATCTGCAATTATGCTGGCATTGGCTATCCTATTTAAAATACAGCACTGGCCAGGGGCTAATATTATGGGTGTAACATCCCCGGCAATACTGGCGCTTGTGTTCCTGCCTATATACTTCTTTGGCGGCATACGTAACCCTGAAACCAAGGTAAATACCATAGTGTCTTCTGTTCTTATTATACTGGGCGTTGGTTTGTTTTTTACGCTCACCATTACACCCGCGGGCATAAAAGTAGAAAGCACAAAAAACACCATCAGTTTCCTGCGGAGTGAGCAGCTATTGGAAAATGAAGGGCAGCAGCTTGTAAAATATGCTAAGAACGAAAATGTGGTAAAAGCTGAACTGGAACCTGGAGACCAGGTTTACCAGGCTTGCGAAAGCCTGAAATCAGAAATGTTACAGTATGCAACCGGAGCAAAGAAAATAAATGAAGACTTTGAGGTAAAGGGCACGCTGATAGGCAATGCCAATGCGCGCGACTTTCTGATAAACGATGATGGGGCGGCAGCAAAACTACGGGTGCTATCAGGCGCAGTGTTCCACTACAACAGTACAGCGGTACCAAAGCACAACCTGAAACCAATTCCGGTAAAGTGGACTGTTGTGGACCCGAAACAAGAAAATATTCAGGAAAGGGTGGTTAGCGCGCTTAATGACATCATACAGATACAAATGCTTGTGTTGCAAAACAACCGTGAAATATTGAGTGCCGGCCAGAAAGGCCTGGTGTCAGTTCAGTAAAAAAACAACAAAGCCACAGGGGGCGCCAGGGCGCAATGTACTGCCCGTTATTTTAGTGGCGCCCCCTGTGGTTTTTTCATTATGCACTTTGTGGCTACATTTACCCCAAAAGGGCCACATTGTTCACGCAATTCACCAAAGGCATATCACACCTCTTTTTCCCCACCCTTTGCGAAGGGTGCAGTAAGCCGTTAGTAGGCAACGAGCAAATACTGTGCCTGGGTTGCGAGGCCCAGTTGCCCGAAACAGGGTTTCACATGCACCCCGGCAACGAAGCCGGCCAAAGGCTTGCAGGGCGTATTCCCTTTATACACGCCACATCATTTGCCCACTTTACAGCCGATGGCCTGCTACAACACCTGTTGCACGGGCTCAAATACCAGCATAAAAGCGAAATAGGCAGTTACCTGGGCCGGCTTTTGGGGCTACGCCTGCGGGCAGCAGGCTGGGCAGCAGGCATAGATATGATAATACCTGTGCCATTGCACCCCAGGAAAGAAGCATCGAGGGGCTATAACCAAAGCCTTGTGATAGCAGAAGGCATGGCAAGTGCGCTACATATTCCCGTTAACAGTAACACATTGCTCAGGGCAAGGGAAACGGAAAGCCAGGTCAAAAAGTCACGTACCGAGCGCGTAAGCAATATGGAAGGGGCATTCATGTTAACCGGTGCCCACACACTAGCACATAAACATATACTGCTATGCGACGATGTTTTGACCACAGGCGCAACCCTGGAGGCTTGCGCCCTGGCATTGATGGCCGAAGAAACTATAAAAATAAGCGTGGCAACCATTGGTATTGCCGCTTCTTAACACCTATATTTGCACAGTTTTTATAAAGGAATCTTGGTTAAGTAAGAAATTCGCCATACCTTACGCGATTAGTGCGGTGTACTAACTATAAAAAGGCATTATTATAACAAATCTTGTTTATGAAGAAACAATTATTGGCGGCATCATTAGTATTATCATCTTTTGCTTCTTTTGGTGCCGGTTACCAGTTAAACCTGCAAGGGCTACGGCAGCTTGCTATGGGCGGAACAGGTGCAGCAACCCCTTGGGATATCTCAACAATCTTTTATAATCCGGGTGGCCTGGCACGTATTAAAACAATACAGGCATATGGTAGTATCTTAGGCATTATGCCTGGTACTGCTTATGGCAACTTTCAAGGCTCTGCCCGTACTCAGGGTCAGACTTTTACTCCGTTCAACGTTTACGTTGGCGGTACAGTAAAAGAAGGTAGCCGTTTAGGCTTGGGTTTAGGGATCTATACTCCATTTGGCACAGGCGTTAAGTGGGACGATAACTGGGCTGGGCGCTACCTCGTGCAGCAAATAGACCTTAAGTGTGTATTTGTGCAGCCTACCATAAGCTATAAATTAAGCGAAACATGGTCGGTTGGCGCAGGTTTCATATATTCCAGCGGCACATTCGACCTCAGGCAGGCATTGCCAGTGCAAAACATAGTAGCCAATACTAACCCTCAGCAGGTTACCGACGGCACAGTTAAGTTGCATGGCGTAGGCAGTGGCGTTGGCTTCAATTTAGGCATACACATGAAAGCCAGCGAGCGCCTTAGCTTCGGCCTTACTTACCGCTCACAGGTAAATATGGATTTAGGCGGCGGTTCAGCAACCTTCAATGTTAACCCTATACTGAAATCAAGTTTCCCTAATACTACATTCGGTTCATTATTGCCTTTACCGCAGGTGGCTACCTTTGGTATAGCGCTTAAGCCATTGAATAACGAAAGGCTTACTTTACAATTAGATTTAAACTACACTGGCTGGAACTCTTACGATTCCCTGCGCATAGACTTCGATACCCATACATCATCGCTGCAGAACATGCACGCACCGCGCCACTACCGCAATACGCTTACTACGCGCCTGGGTGCTAACTACAAAATAAGCAAAGTAGTATCAGTAATGGGCGGCGGTGCTTACGACCCAACCCCTGTTACCAACGGTTTTGTATCGCCTGAGTTGCCTGATGCCGATAGGGTAGTAGTTACCTGCGGCGCAGCCATCAAGCCACTGAAAAGGTTTACTGTACTTGCAGCCTGCGAATTTGTTTCTTCATTGAAAAGGGTATCAAGCTACGATTACGGTAAGTTCAGCGGTACTTACTGGACACAGGCTATAACTCCGGGTATCGCAGTTTATTATAATTTCTAATTAAAGATTAAAAGATAAAAATGAGAAAAATATATATCATTGGAGCGCTGGCTTGTCTAGTTTCAGCATGTAAACCCAGTGTAAATATTACAGTCCCTCCTACAGCCGGTGACGCTACGTTTACGGAATACCTCGCAATTGGTAACTCATTGACTGCAGGCTATGCCGATAACAGTTTATACGTAACTGGCCAGCTCAACTCATACCCGCAAAGGTTATTTGAACAGTTTGCTACAATAGGCGACCGCGGTGCCAAGGGCAATTTCTACCAGCCTTTGCTGCATGGCGATATGGGCTACCCTGGCCCACGTAAAGTAGTAGGCCTTGTAGGTAGCTGCCTTGGCGATACATCTATAGGCGCTATTGACCTGCCAGGTTTTGCTGCCGATGCCGAAGATGCGAAAGCATATGTAAGCGGTGGCCCTAAAAACCAGGTTAACAACATAGGTGTACCCGGCATTCGTATTGCCGACTACCCGGTTGATAACTACGCTATGAGCAACCCTTACGCCAAGCGTTTTTATTACGACGTTACAAAGCCACCACTAGAAGAGCTGTATTCCCGCGTAAGGAACCTGCACCCAACGTTCTTTACGGTTTGGTTGGGCGCTAACGACGTATTGGGTTTTGCAACAGCAGGCGGCCAGGGCGACGGTTCAGGCAACGCATTGCCGGTTTTCGGTAACTACTATGCCGGAAACGACATTACCCCAAATGCAGTTTTTAAAAGGTATTACGATACTGTAGTTAGCGTTGCTACAAGCTTAGGTGCAAAAGGCGCGTTGATAAACATACCAGATATCACTACCATTCCATTCTTTACTACCATTCCTTCAAACGGCTTGTATATCAGCCGCCAGACGTTGGCCGATTCTTTGACTGCATTCTACGCATCACTGAACTATGTATTCCACCTTGGTTACAACCAATTCATTGTTAAAGACCACCTTGGCAACATGAGGCAGTCAGTTCCCGGCGAGCTTATTTTGCTTACAACACCTTTAGATTCTATTACATGTGCAGCTTGGGGCAGCTTCAGGGCTATACCACAGCAGTACGTTATTACTACCGAAGAGTTACAGCAGATCAAGTCCGCCACAACAAGGTTTAACGACATCATCTATGCAGCATCAGTACGCAACAACCTTGCATTCATTGATATGTACAGCTACATGGGTACATTGCAGGCTGGCATTACCTACAACGGTATCAACTACAACGCACAGTACATAACAGGCGGTGCATTCTCGCTCGATGGTGTACACCTTACGCCACGCGGCTATGCAATTGTTGCCAACAAAATTATTGAAGGCATCAACAAACAATACCATTCTACCATTACAGCTATTGACGTGAACAAATACCACGGTATCTTATTCCCATAAGCTTTAGTAAAAATTATATTCAGAAATCCCGCTCTCATCCAAAAGAGCGGGATTTTTTTTATGTGCCGGCCCCTTGAATTTTATGCCAGTTGCACTCCCAGAACCTGCAAAAAAAAATTGCGTAGTCTTTGCGCCTTCTTTGCGAACCCTTTGCTCCGTCCGCGTGAAACCGATTTGTTGTTTACACGTTATAATGCCCGGTATCGGCTATCTAACCATCCGGCTGGCGCCGGTTTGAGGCGTGGGCTTCGTGCGTTGCAACCGGTGCCTACCCAAATTTCACGGTTTGCAACCGTAACCATTTAGCCGAAGTTTACAGCAGGGAACAAATAGCCACAATTACTTGCCTAAACACAATAAAAAACCCGGCAAATAGCCGGGCTTTTAGAATAAGTATTTTATCGCACCATTAATTATGGCTCTTGAACGTCAGCTGGCGGTACAGGCGGTATTTGCTGGCCTTCCCCGGCTCCGGCTGGCGGCTGCACCACAGGGGCATCGGGCTGCTGCTGTATCACCGGCTGTATTA
This sequence comes from Flavipsychrobacter stenotrophus, assembly GCA_947372365.1. GTDB lineage: Bacteria > Bacteroidota > Bacteroidia > Chitinophagales > Chitinophagaceae > Flavipsychrobacter > Flavipsychrobacter stenotropha_D. The sequence goes on from CANBTK010000006.1 coordinate 7,732, forward strand.
CTATTGCTTGTTGTATAGGTTGCTGTATAGGCTGTTGCACCGGTTGTGGCACAACAACAGGTTGCTGCACAGGCTGCTGTTGCGGGTTGTTTTGCCCAGCTGCCGGCGGTGCCTGGTTTTGCCTCGTTAGGTGGTTGTTTTCAGTCGTCTTTAACGCAACGTAAGTGCCCGCGCTCATGCCAAGGAGTATCAGGTTATTATTATCAAACACAGGCATAATATCATTAATTGGTGTAGCCTTTATAGCTGCCTGTAGTTTCAGTATTGCCGTTTGTATACCTGGCGTAGGCGCTGCCTGTAAAAGGGCCGCCAGTTTCTTTGTTGCTGCGGCAACGTCCGCCTTGTCCATAAAGCTATTCGGCCCTATGCCTTTTATCTGCTTAAACACTTCGTAGATGAACCAAAATCCGAATACGGTATTAAACACTACTGCCTGCAGGCGGTGTACGCTAACCCCGTCACTATCCGAAAGTATATCCAGGAAAAAGCCCTCGCTCGGCGTGTTCCTTACAATGCTCGATGAATTGCCGTTAATTGCCGCCTTATTATCATCTGAAATATCAGTGATGCGGGAAGATATTGTTGTCAGCGAGCCAATGCCCAGCAGTATAAGCGTTGAGTCAGATAAAGTAGGTAACTGCCCGCTGCCCCATACCACTGCCAGTATAGAGCTGAGGATAATAAATGTCCACCACACAAGGTGAGTGCGGGCCAGGCTATACGACCGGGTAGCGCTTGTACTGTTATCTTTTAAAAGCCCGAACTTTACCTGAAGGATAATAATGAGGCAAAGGAAGAACAACAACGACAATAAAAAGATGAATTGCCCGCTCATAATTGATGGATTATTTAACGCCTACTCTATTTACCCGTTTTCGGCATACCGGCAAAAAAACTGATGGTACAACAAATATAGTAATTGTGAGAATTTAAACAAATGAAGTGATTGTAAAAAAGAGTTTTTACAAGAAAATAATAAAGGCAAGTAGGCAATATGCAAAATTGTGTGTAAAAGGCTCATTACAAAGGTGCTATGTAATGGCTATGCATTTTAAAAATCGAATTCAGTAATAGACTCGTCCGATAGCATATGCTCTATAAAAGCATGGTGCTTAGGTTCACTCCCGGTAACTACCCAGGTACCCCTTATTGTATTGCCAATTTTTGACTGGGAGCGGCTCACAACTTTGAGTTTGTAGTGTTTAATGAGTTGTTCATACTTATGGTGGTGCTTTTCCTCATAAGGGAAAGTGGCCCTGTACTGGCGCAACTGGTTAAGGCTATCCAGGAAGCGGTCGAAAAACGAGAACAGGAAAAGCACCGCCAATACCAATACGCAACCAAGTATTGATGCCTCATAGTTGCCACAGCCAATGCCCATGCCAAGGGCGGCGGTAAGCCAAATAGATGCGGCAGTGGTAATTCCACTTACCCCTTTTTCACTCCTGAAGATAACGCCCGCCCCTAAAAACCCAATACCAACAACAATATTAGACGCTATGCGGTCGGGCGCAATGCCAACGCCCAGTTGTTGCGATAGTATTGTAAATAAGGTAGCCCCGAGGCAAATGAGGATGATAGTACGGAACCCTGCCGATTTGCTCCTTAATTCCCGCTCCAGCCCTATAGCACCGCCTATAAGTAAGGCCAGTAATAACTTAACTATGAGCGTATCGGGTAAGTGCAAATCCATTAAAATGCAGGTTGGTTATTTTCCTATAAAGTTAGGGAATATGGCTGTGCGCTGCAACAGGAATAACGTGCTGGGAATGCTTTTATTTCATGGTATTACATTAATTGACAATTATCAATTTGTTTATAAAATGTGCTGGTTAGTTTTGTGTAAAAAAATACATAATGAACCATGCTTGGCGCCCGGGCTTTTTCGCCCTCTTGTTTTCATTCACATTTCTATTCAGCTTCGATTGTAGTGCGGTATTCAGGATAGCTCCTGCCAATCGTGCCCAGGCCAGCTCAACTGACGTACGGCAGCACAGGCACCCTGTAATGGATTTTTTAAAGGGCCGTGCCAGCCAGGTGCGTGGCTTTTTGCATCATTACGGTAGGCCAGGTTCACAACAAGGCACACCTGCCTTTGGCATTGCTTCCTTTGGTGCTGCTATTTTAGGCTTCGGGCTTGCCATTCTGTCTTTTAGTGCCGCATCTGTACCATTACTTATTTTCAGCTGCTTATTAATATTAGGGTCAATTGTGCTGGGCATAATAGGCGTTACCAGGGGCAAAACACTTAAGGGCCTGTCTATTGCAGGGTTGGTACTTGGTAGCATATTTGTGATACCCGCGCTTTTGTCGCTGCTTATAGTAGGTATATTTGGTTTTTAAAACCTATATTGCTTGCAAGTCCTTTGGAAGGCCGGAAATAATAACAGCAATTATGGTTTTTATTGAGCAACTGGAACGGAGCAACGCAGCCCTGTTTTACTTTGGGCTTATTTGTTTTGCCTTTGCCGCCCTGTGCGCATTACTATCGCGCATTACCAGCGTGACGGTTATGGGCATTAATGCCTACATAAAACCATTAAAGTTCTTCCTGTCCATAGCTGTTTTCAGCTGGCCAATGGGGTTCTACATGCAATATCTGGGCAATCAGTTACAGGTGGCTATTTACACAGTAGTTTTAATAGCAGGCATGTCGTTTGAACTGGCCGTAATCTTCTTGCAGGCAACAAGGGGCAGGCAATCGCATTTTAATGTAGGCACGCCCCTCGATGCCGGGCTATTTGCCGCCATGGGCATTGTTATAGTCATAGTCAATTTATGGACCGTTTACATAGGCTACCTTTTCTTTGAGCAAAGCAGTTTTGTAATACCCATGGCCATGGTGTGGGCCATAAGGCTGGGTATATTGATGTCGGCTTTATTTGCATTTCAGGGTGGCATGATGGCGGCACGGCTTCGGCACACCATTGGCGGCAATGACGATGAGCCGGGGCTACCCCTGCTTAACTGGAGCCGGAAGCATGGCGATTTGCGCATAGCCCATTTCCTGGGCATACATGCGCTACAGGCCATACCGTTAATGGCGTTACTGGCACATAGCCCGGCACAGGTATTTGCAATTGCAGGTTCATGGTTTACGCTGGTTATCGTTGCCCTGGCCAGGGCGCTTGCAGGTAAGCCCTTTTTTTAACAACAAAAACACAAAAACTGAGTGTTTTGTGTTTTTGTTGGGTATCAGTGGCAAGCCTTTTGCACGGTTGTTATAACCATAACTAACCTATATGCAAGGCAATAGTAAATCACCTCACATACTTAGCACAGCGTCCAATTTGTTTGGGCTATGTTTCGTGGTGCTCACATCACTCAAAGTATTGAAGCTGGACCAATATACTATAATTGATGAAATTACTGAGGTTTCTATGTTCTTGTTTATGACCAGTTGCATGTTTTCTTTTTTGTCCATTCGCAGTAAAACGAAATGGATGGAAAAGTTCGAGAGCATTGCCGATTATTCCTTCCTTTCAGGGCTTATTTGCCTGTTTTTAATCACATTGCTCATTGTTTTTCGTATCGTGCATTAGCCTGCGGCCGCAGAGCCGTGATGTTGTACTTACTTTATAACGCTTACCTGCTTTACAACTGAGGGAGCGCCGCTGGCGGCGATTTTAAGGTAATAGGTGCCAGTCGCAATAGCGTGCATGTTTATTCCCATGGTGCCAGAGCCGTGGTATTCCCCTTTGTACAGCACAGTGCCGGTTAGGTCGTATAAAGTTACCATGGCTAGTTTTACGGCAGCTGGAAAGGCAATATGCAGTATATCATTGGCTGGTAACGGGTAAGCGGATACTTCATTGGCCTGCGTATGTTCAGCGATACCGGAATAGTCCTGCCCGCAAATGCCGGGCACCATCTTAATAGACATCCCTGCATCATGGTAACACCTTACTGTGTCCTGAAATTGTATGGCATCGGTAGCCAATACCGTACACCTTTGGCACATGGGCATAAGGCCACCCGATATAGTACCTATTTTTTCGGCATACCCATGCAGCCCGTAGCCATAAAGGTAATTATAGTGGGGGGTGCCAGGGTCAATGCTGGTTGTGTACACAGTTTTTAAAGTTGCAGTATCGTAAGCAGCCATTTTTACCGAGTCAACCACGAAACTGAAAAAAGAATCAGTGACAGCGCCCATATAGGCAGGTTCAGGCGGCAGCACGGGCAGCGTTACCGTATCGCCTGCATGAACGTTGAATACGTACAGTGGGGTGAACCGGGAAAACAGGTGGTTATAAACAAACACCGTATCGGTATTATTGTAAACAAACAAATCGGGGTGGTCGCCTACGCGTAGGCCAAGCAGCAGCCATGGGTTAGCAGTATAGGCTTTCTGCACTATTTTGCGGGCCGTAATGCCTGCAATAACAGTATCTCCGGTAGAGTAGGAGTGGAATGTGCCGTAAGGCATGCCATGGTACCATTCCGAGCCGGCAGGGGCAAAACTTGTTTGTGCAAAGCTGCTGGTGGCAAAAAAGAGGATGGCAATAAAAGCCAGGTTGATAGAAGGTTTCATAGAAGTATAGGTTTATTATACAAATATAATAAACCCGCTTTTACAAAGTACACAAATTTATATAACCTTATTGCTACTTATCAATAACGGCTATTAGGTTCTGTGTAAAGATGCCTGCTGAACTGCCTGTTTCCACCATTTTCCAGAATTTGAGCCGCATCACCATCAGCTTCCACAGTATATACCTGATGTTTGATTTGAGCCCGTGCGGCACTGGGCCAGTAGGGTAGCATGCCGATTTTTTAAAACCAGTATTCAATATTACCTGGTTTACCGAGCTGGCAGTATAAGCCATTTCGTGGGTGTAGTCGCCATAAAAGACGCTGGTATAAAAGAGCCCCTGGCCATTAGGCACCTGCATTACAAAGCGGCCGCCGTCGTTTAGGTTTTTGCTCACCAGTGCCAGTATTTCAAATACCTCGTTGCGGGTGAAATGCTCTATCACATCGCGGGCAATAATAAAATCAAATTTTTTGCCCCTGTTGCCCAGGTAGTCAATCAGGTCGCCACACTCCAGGTTGCCAATACCCAGCTGGCGGCCCTTGTCAATCTGTTCCTGCGAAATATCTATGCCGTAGGCATTATTATAGCCACGCTTGTTAAGCCAGTAAACGAAATTGCCATCGCCACAGCCTATATCCAGTATGGTTGCATTTTTATCTTTAGGCAGGTGCTTGCCATAATGAAAATCAAGTGCAGGGAAATGGCCTTCGATACGCGCAATCGTCATATCGCCATACAAGGTCTTGTTGTGGGTAGATACGTAACTGGTGTATATAATTTCTTTGAACTTTTCCATTATAGTTGATTCATGAGTTGAATAATTTCCTTGGCCCTGGCATCAAGCGAATGCTCGGCCATAGCCCTGTTGTGGCCGGCAAGGCGCACTTTTTCGCGCAGGGCATCATCTTCCAGGTAGCCTTTAGTTTTCGCAGCCAGCTCTATAGCACCGTCAAAAAAGCCGGCCTCTTCATTTTCTTTATAGTATAGTACCGACTCTTCGTTGCGCTCATGCAGCATAAAGCCGCCTGCGCCAGGTATATGGAAGGTGCGCGAGGTAATGAGGTCGCCCGAAGATGCGCCCGATACCTGTTCCGATAAAATGCCCAGGTTTACTTTAGAGCATTGTATAGCCATGGCATATAAGTCGCCCACAACAGGCATGCCTTGTATAGAGCTTTTCAAAACTTCGGCACCTGCTTTGTCCCACTGCCCGCCCCATATCTTAAGGCTTATATTGGGCAAGGTTTCCTTCAGGTGTGCGAGCAATTTTTCTTTTTTTGGCGACCATATGCCTATAAAGGACACATCGCAGCCAAACACATCCCTGTCTTTTGCTGTTATTTTTAATGGGCGGTGTATATCTGGGTCAAAGCCATGTGGTATAAAGCTTACGTTTTTAACCGTGTACTTTTCCTTCATATCCCTTATGCCAAAGGTTTTGGTAGTGAATATGAGGTCGTACAGCGGAATAGCCTTGGGTATGTTTTCGCCATGCGCCGTCATGCTCACATCGGGGTAGAACATGGCCAGCTTGCAGCCCTGCTGGCGGGCATACTCCAGTGTTGCCGGGCTTACAAATACGCCTTTATAAATAAAGAGTACATCAGGCTTCAGCACTTTTACCTGCCGGGTAATGGCGGTATTAAATGACACGGTTTGCCATGGCCTTAGCAGCCTTTCGCCTATTTTAAGTTTTTTATCCTCGCTTTTAAGGCTTATATAATAAAACTCGTCAATAACCTCAATAAGGCAATTTTCCCGGCTAAAGGCACGGAACAACCCACCGGCATTACTCCCTCTCCATATGGGGCCAACACAAAGTATGCGCATGTTGCGTGTTTAAAAATAGTCTGTTATTACTTTTTTGATGGTATACAACATAAGGTAGGTGGAGGTATAAGTAACCAAAATTTGCAAATCGGCACCAATACCAAACGAAAATAACAAAACGTAACCCCCGAATAAGATACCAATGATGTTATAAGGGGAGGCGTAGAACTCAATGGAGTTCCAGAGCATACTCACCAGGCCGCCAAATAGGAAGCAGCCGAAAACCACCCCTGCCCAGCCAAAGTCCATGTACAACTCACCCATGATGGTCATGTTTATGGAGTTGTTGGCGCGCCCATTGGTTACAATCGCTGTCCCCATTTCTACTGCAAACCATTGCCCCAGCTGCACCAGCGGCTTTTCAGGCCACAATATCCTGGGTATAAGGGCGAATACCACCGGGGCTGATACCGCACCATCGTAGAAGCCTTTTTGCTTGGTCAGCTTTACACAATTGGTCAGCTGCGCTACGCAGGCCGACCGCTCAAGGAAGCTACCGTTTTTATTGTCCTCTTCCTCATCAAACAAATCCTTGCCGAAGTT
>CANBTK010000007.1 GCA_947372365.1 Flavipsychrobacter stenotrophus
AATCTTTTCTATCTCGCTATTAAAGGAAAAATCACTTAGCAGGGCTGTAAATGCCTCGAAACTTAAAGCGGCAAACTCATTAAGAATTTGCTTACAATATTCTCTCAATGGCCTTTTATGCCACCCTTTTCTTGAATTTGGAAAATATGGGTCAAATTCGTCCCTATAATTTTTTATTGACGCTGGTTTTGAACCTATCGCAAAGCCAAGCACATTAAAAGCTTGCGACATCCCATCAAACCCTAAAGCTTGCAAACCCCTTTCATCAAATTTGGACAAATAAAGGCCTATCAAAATTGCCCTATCCCTGATTGAAAAATCCCTCCTCATATATCTTTATTTTTTCGCGACACATCATCAAGTAATCCATTAGCTCAAATCTAGCCATTACACCTGAAATAATACAAAAAAATCCCCGCTACAACCGTAGCGGGGATTTTTTATAAGTGTAGGGGCTGAAAATCTTCAGCCCTTACCAAGTATTAAGCTAATTTTTTCAGTTCTTCTACGCGGGCTTCTGCGTCGCTTTCTACTTTAAGTGAACCGCTCTTGTCCATATCAACAAGTACTGGTGCAGCTACGAAGATAGAAGAGTAGGTACCTGTGAACACACCTATCAGCATCGCGAATGCGAAACCACGGGTTGCTTCACCACCTACGAAGAACAGGATTATCAGTGTAATGAATACTGTCAGTGATGTCATGATAGTACGGCTCAGCGTATCGTTGATCGCACGGTTAATAACGCTCACCTTATCTTCATTTGGCGACTTACGGAAGTACTCACGGATACGGTCAAATACGATAACGGTATCGTTCATGGAGAAGCCGACAACGGTAAGTACCGCTGCAATAAAGTGCTGGTCAATTTCCAGTGCAAATGGTACACGGCCCTTGAAGAATGAGAACACAGCCAGTGTTACACAGATATCGTGCAGCAATGAAAGCACGGTACCTAATGAATACTGCCATTTGCGGAAACGCAACAGGATGTAGATGAAGATAGCTATCAGCGAAATGATAGTTGCTTTAACCGCACCACGCTTCAGGTCGTCAGATATTGTAGGCAATACAGTTGTTGACTGCTGTAAATAGTTGCGCTTGAATGTTTCTAAAGTTGTAGTAGCAGGTATCAGGTTTTCTTTGGTAAGGCCTTCAAACAGTTTCTGCTCTACTTTCTTATCAATATCCTGACCTGGGTCAGTGATGAGGTAAGATGTAGTGATGTCCAGTTGTTTGTCAGTACCGATAGTTTTTACGTTAGGGAATTCACCGAAATAATTTTTCAGTTTCACCCTTACGTCTTCTGTTGACTGAACTTTATCGAACTTAACCTTGTAGCTACGGCCACCGCTGAACTCAACGCCTTTGTTAAAGCCTACCCAGTAAGTACTGATACCCATGATACCTACAGCTATAGATATGAAGTAGGTGTATTTCCTGGCTTCAACGAACTTGAAATGCGCTTTCTTGAAGATTGATTTAGATAAGCCTGTGAAGTAGTTGAAGTGGCGCTCACGCTTAGTGTACATGTCGGTAATTAAGCGAGATACCAGGATACCGCAGAACAATGATAACAGGATACCGATGATCTGTGTAGTTGCGAAACCACGTACAGGGCCAAGGCCGAATACGAAAAGGATAATGGCTGTGATAAGCGTGGTGATGTGGCCGTCAAATACAGGTGCATAAGAGCGCTTGTAGCCTTCGCTTACTGCATCGGCATAGCTTCTGCCGGCCGTTAGCTCTTCTTTTATACGCTCGAATATAATTACGTTCGTATCCACCGCCATACCTACAGTCAATACCAGGCCGGCAATACCTGCCATGGTGAGGGTAGCGTGCAACAATGAGATAGATAAGATACCTATGGTAAACAGCAAGTTTAAGATAAGGGAAATGTCAGCAACAATACCGCCTGTGTTATAGTACACCAGCATCAGCACGAAAATAACAATGAAAGAAAGCAACAATGAGTTCATGCCCCTGTCAATGTTTTCGCCACCGAGTGTAGGGCCTACTACCTGCTCAGCAACAATGTGCGCTGGCGCTGGCAATTTACCTGACTTAAGGATGTTGGCAAGGTCAGCCGCTTTTTCAGGAGTGAAGCTACCAGAAATTTCTGTGCTGCCTGAAGCGATTTCGCCTTGTACCCTAGGGCAAGAGTAAACCTTGTCATCCAGTACTACTGCTACGAACTTGCCTACGTTGCGGCCAGTCATATCTTTCCATATGTGTGAACCGGTAACAGTCATTTCCATGTATACGCTAGGCTCACCGGTAAGCTGGTTGAAATCCTTTCGTGCGTTTGATACGTTGTCGCCTTCCAGTTTGGCAATGCCGCCCGGAGGTACTTTTATTGCGTAAACGGCAAGTACAGGGTCCTTCTTATCATCAGCGCCATAAAGCAGGCGAGTGTTTGGTGGCAATTTGCTTTTTACAACGTCAAGAGCCATATACCTGTTGAACTTTGCGCTATCCCTTTTAAGGATGCGGCCTACCATTGCGCCTGGCAACAGTTGGTTTTGCTGGTCAATAGAAGGCATCATAACAGAGAACAGTGGGTTCTTTTCTTTAAACTCCTGCTCTTTTACTTTATTAGAGTCAGCGCCGGTAGCGTCTTTACCTGCTTTTGCATCAGGTGTTTTCTTAGCCAGCAGCTTATCCAGGTTACCTGTATCAGCAACTGCATTTTTAGCTAAAGAGTCAACGCCTGACTTAGATTTAGAAGAGTCGGTTGCAGTATCAGAAACGCCTGCGAGGTGCAATGAAAGTGCATCGTTAGCAGCCTGTATAGCAGGGAAAATTTCTTCGTTGGTATACGTTTCGAAGAACTGCAGTTTTGCTGTAGCCTGTAAGTAGCTGCGTACGCGCTCAGGGTTGTGCACGCCTGCAAGCTCCACGGTAATGATACCTTTCTTCTCATCAAGGTTTACGTTAGGGCTGGTAACACCGAATTTGTCAATACGGGTCTGCAGTACATTGTAAGTACGCTTAATCGCATCTTTAGATTCGTCGTTCAGTACCTTCAGTACTTCTTTGTTGGTTGATGCACGGGTAATTTCTTTTTCCGATGGCTTAGTGAATAAACTAGCTATGCTGCCGCTTGGGTTAGCAGCTTCGTAAGCCTCGCCGAAAAGGGTAATGAAGTTGGCTTCACTATTACCTTTCTTAGCGTTCGCTTCGCTGATAGCTTTGTTTAACACGGGGTCTTTCGGGTTGTTCGACATAGAACGAACCAGGTCGTCAAGGCTTACCTCAAGGGTAACGTTCATACCACCCTGTAAGTCCAGGCCTAGTTTCAACTCCTCTTCCTTAGCTGATTCCAGAGTGTACTTCTTGAGGCCCATGTTGAAGATAACCTCAGTCTGCATGCTATCGGTAATAGCCTGCAAGCGGTTTTCTACCAATTTTTTAGTTGAGTCCTCCGAAACACCGGGATAGGCGGCTTTCACCTCCCTCTCTGCCTGGGCCTGCATTTTCTTTTCCTGGTTCCTAACCACAAAGGTTATAGAGAGCTGGTACAGCGCAAAAAGAATAAGAGCGCCGGTAAAAAATTTTACCAAACCTTTTAATTGCATAGGTTTTAATTAAATTAATATTACGTAATATGTCTAAAACAAGTTGGCAAAGATAGGATTTAATATAAAATTATAAAGCCCCGCTCTAAGATTAGGCATATTTTTCTTCTAAATAACAAAGAAATTCTGCCTCATAGTTAATAATCAGGCTGTAAAACCGCCATAAAGGCTCATATAACGGTAAAATAAATTAAAAAAATAATATTCGGACGCCTGTATTACCCCTGCGTTAACTCAAAAACCGCCAAAATCAGTACCGCTCAGCCATACCAAGGCCAAATAAAGCATAATCATATATTGCAGGGTCAGCAGGATTGAGTTGCTGTAGCAGGGCTGTGAGGCCTACAGCATTCTTCCAGTCGGCTTTGTTGCTGGGTAGCAGCCCAAGGCGGTTCGCAGCACTGGCAACATGCACATCGAGCGGGCAGATTAACTGGCTGGGGCTTATTTTATGCCAAAGCCCGAAATCAACACCTTTATTATCCTTACGCACCATCCAGCGCAGGTACATGTTAAGCCGCTTACATGCCGAATTGCGGGCCGGGGTGGCTATATGCTTCTTCGTACGCTCGGGGTGCTCCACCGAAAAGAAATAATTATGGAAATGCACCAGTGCTTCGCCCACATTGGCTTCATTGTATTTAGGGCCAGGCACAAAGGCATCTTCCAGCGATGCATACTGCCTGTAGTGTTGGCTCAGCAGGTGTATAAAGTAAAGCAGGTCGGTGGTATTAAATGTGCGGTGTGCAAAGTACAGGAAGCGTTTCAGGTCGGTTTCCTTGTGCTGTGTTATAAACTGGTGGGGGGCATTATCCATCCAGCCCATTATCTTGCGGCTGCTGTTGATGATGGAGGTGCGGTTGCCCCAGGCAAGCACGGCCGCAAAAAAGCCCGATATCTCAATGTCGCCCGCATTGGTAAACGAATGGGGTATGCAGATAGGGTCTTTTTCTATAAACCCCGGCTGGTTGTATAATGCAACCTTCTCATCAAGAAACTCTTTTAAATCGAAGATGCTGCCTTCCATAGTGTACAAAAATACGTGTTGGCCCCCATATAGCGGCAGTGCTGCGATGCAGCCTTTTACCGGCAATTGAAGCATTTTAATGTGTTTGCCGGCACTATTTACCCTATGGTATATACTAAGTAGTATAAATGATTACTTTTGCGCCGTATTTATCGGTGAATATGAATGATAAATTGAAAAGGCCTTTACGTGTATTGGTGGCTAAAGTAGGGCTTGACGGGCACGACCGTGGGGCAAAGGTGGTTGCTACTGCCCTGCGCGATGCGGGTATGGAGGTGATTTATACAGGGCTGAGGCAGACACCTGAGATGGTTGTTAATGCTGCCCTGCAGGAGGATGTTGACGCCATTGGCATCAGTATTTTAAGCGGAGCGCACATGACTGTATTCCCACGCGTAGCACTACTGATGAAAGAAAAAGGGCTTAACAATGTTTTACTAACAGGCGGTGGCATAATACCTGCCGAAGACATGGAGGAGCTTAATAAGCTGGGCGTAGGCAAGTTGTTTGCTCCCAGTGCCAATACCGGCGAAATAGCGGCTTACATAAAGGAATGGGTGGAAGCCAATAACAGGTAATAACAAGCTGGCAGCCATAACTGCCGGCGCAATTATATTTAAATAAAACAAAAATAAATTATGTATCAAACATTACTTACAGGGCTTGAAAACGGGATATTTACGATTACTATTAACAGGCCTGACAAAATGAACGCCCTTAACAAAGACGTGATTAACGAACTTGGCGCTGCTATAGATGAAGTGTATGCCAATGAGGCAATAAAAACTGTAATCATTACCGGTGCTGGCGAAAAAGCATTTGTAGCTGGCGCGGATATTTCGGAATTTTCTGCACTGAATAAAGAAGGTGGCTCTGCCCTTGCTAAAAAAGGCGCTGACGTTGTTTTCAATAAAATAGAAAATTGCCCTAAACCAATAGTTGCTGCTATCAACGGTTTTGCACTGGGTGGAGGCTGCGAGCTGGCAATGTCCTGCCACTTCCGCCTGGCAAGCGAAAACGCTAAATTCGGCCAACCTGAAGTGAACCTGGGCCTTATTCCCGGCTATGGCGGCACTCAGCGCCTTACCCAACTTATAGGCAAAGGCAAAGCAATGGAACTGATGATGACCGGTGATATGATTGATGCTAATGAAGCAAAATCACTTGGCCTGGTAAACCATGTAGTTGCCCTTGATGGCCTGCTGGCAAAAACCAAAGAAATATTACAGAAAATACAACTCAAAGCGCCATTGGCAGTTGGCCATGTAATAGCACTGGTTAACAGCGCAACTAAATGTACCCCAACTGGTTTTGATGAAGAAATAGAGCGTTTTGGGGCTTGTTTTGAGTCGGAAGATATGATAGAAGGCACTACTGCGTTCCTCGAAAAAAGAAAACCTGCGTTTAAAGGAAAATAATTTATATCTTCAACCTCCAAAAAATATACATAATGCGGGCGAATCCAATCCGTAATCTAATCATACTTATTCTGGTTGCCTTAACAACCACCCAATCCATTGCGCAAGACGCATCCAGGATATACATTGAGCCAACCGGCTGGTCGTTAGGTACCACCTTTGGCTTAACGGACCTTTGGGGGGATGTGGGCACCAAAAGTGTATTAGATCACTATACTAACAGCAAGTATCTTGACAGGGTGGCAATTATGAGCGGCATGTTCGGGCGGTATACCATCCACCCTGCATTGGCAATACGGATGATGCTCAGCGCCGGTACGCTTTATGCTACCGACGAATGGAATTATGACAAGGCCATCATTTCCACCACGCAGGGTACAGATGCTTACCAGAGGTATGCCCGCAACCAGAAGATAAGGGCAGATATATTTGAAGGCCTTGGAATGCTGGAAATAACGCCGCTCAGGTTTAACTCCGAAAGCAAGCGCGCACACAAGAAAGGCCAGCCTTACTTAGGTGCAGGCTTAGGCTACTTCCATTTTACGCCTTACAATACAGTGGGTACGGGTACTAAATTTACCCAGATATACGACCTGCATATAGAAGGTGACGGCTTTGGCGCAGGCTTCCCGCCATCATACAGGCTGTGGCAGTTTTGCATACCTATGGTTATTGGCTGGAAATGGGATGTGGGACAGCATTGCAACCTTGGCGTAGAATTTATATACCGTAAAACACTGTTCGACTACCTGGATGGTGTTAGCGGCAAGTACATTGACCCTAAAGAATATAGCAAGCACCTGTCGCCTAAAGACGCAGTAACTGCAGCAGCCATACAAGACAAGGCTTACCTCTACAAATTGCAGCAGCCTAATGTTGCCGGTAATATGAGGGGTAACCCAGCTAACAATGATGCGTATTCTTCTATTAACTTCTCTTTCTACTACAAGGTATTCAGCCGCACTAAAGAGTGGTGGAAATCACACAGGCTTTAGCCTTGCATAAAATATTTAAAACGGGCTGTTATCCAAAAGATACAGCCCGTTTTTATTTTGAAGTGTATTGAAGCCCTGCCAGCTAAATGCCCCAGCCTTAAAGGGTGGCATGTTTTGTGTCCGCCTCGAGAAGCAACCTGACTGTATATCAAACTGTAGACTGCCAACTGTAAATTGCCAACTACATCCTTGGCCTCCAGGGCAGTTCAGCGGCATTGTTTATATGGCTTATGTACCTGCATAGCACGAAAAGATAGTCGGAAAGACGATTGAGGTACATAATAACCAATGGCGGAATAAATTCACCTGTTTCCTGCATACCAACGCAAATACGTTCGGCACGGCGGCAAACGCAGCGCGCAACATGGCAGGTTGAAGAAGCAAGGTTTCCACCCGGTAAAATGAAGGAGCGCATTTCTGGTAGCACTTCATTCATTTCATCAATTCTTTGTTCCAGCCATTCTGCATCTGCTTCATGCAGGTCGGGCAATTTCATTTTAACCTCTTTATCAGGGTTAGTTGCCAATACTGAACCGATGGTGAATAACCTATCCTGTATTTCATGCAACTGCGCACTAATGGCTGCATTACCGGCCATGTCGCCCACCATACCTAAGTATGAATTAAGCTCATCTACCGTACCGTAGCTTTCTATCCTTATATGGTTTTTAGGCACCCTTACACCGCCTATAAGGCTGGTTCCGCCCTTATCCCCTGTCTTAGTATATATCTTAAACATCAGTTGTCAAATTAAATCCCCAAAAGGGAAAATCAAAAAGATTAAATTCCAAACCCCAAAGGGGAAATTCCAAAGATCAAATCACAAATTCCAAATCACCAACCATTTACCATTCACCATTTATAATTCACCATTTACAATTTATAATTTACAATTGCTTACTCTTATCCGATTCCACAAGGCCATCCCTTATGCGTATGATGCGCCGGGTATAGTTGGCTATGTCCTCTTCGTGGGTTACAAGCACTACAGTATTGCCCTGTTTGTGTATGTTGCTGAAAAGCTCCATTATCTCTTCCGATGTCTTGGTATCCAGGTTGCCGGTGGGCTCATCGGCCAGTAGCAGCGATGGGTTGTTAATGAGGGCGCGGGCTATGGCTACGCGCTGGCTTTGGCCACCGCTTAGCTCATTAGGCTTGTGGTGCGCCCTTTCCGATAGCCCCACTTTTTCCAGCATTGCCCTGGCCCGCTCTTCGCGGTCGCTTTTCTTTAAGCCTGCATATATGAGCGGCAGCGCTACATTCTCCCAGGCCGTAAGGCGTGGCAGCAGGTTAAACTGCTGGAACACAAAGCCAATTTCCACATTGCGCACATCTGCAAGCTGGTCATCCTCCATGCGGCTTACATCCTTTCCATTTAGCACATAGGTGCCGCTGGTGGGTGAGTCAAGGCAGCCCAGTATGTTCATCAATGTTGACTTACCTGAGCCCGAAGGGCCCATGAGCGCAACGTATTCATTCTCATTGATGAGCAGGTTAATCCCCTTTAATACAGGCAATGCCTGATTGCCAAGGAAATAACTTTTACTAATGTTGCTTAGCCTTATTACTTCTTTCATCCTTATGGTTTAGGGTAGGCGCCTTGCCAGCCTTATGGGTAGGGCATGCAGCTACTAAAAGTTAATTATGGCAACGGCCAACGCCGTTTTTAGCAGCCCCGCTCATAATTTCCAAAAATACGTATAATTTCACCTTCAGTATGGTATGCTTTCCAAATTGTAAGATAAACTTAGGGCTATATGTTACTAACAAGCGTAGCGATGGCTACCACGATATTGAAACAGCCTTTTATCCGGTAATGTTTCAAGATGTGCTTGAAATAGTGCCCGCCACCACAGCCACCCTGCACCTGAGCGGGATAACGGTTGCCGGCAACCAGGCCGATAACCTGGTTTGGAAGGCTTACCAACTGCTACAGGGGCAGTTTCCCGGGAAAGTGCCTGCCTTTGATATTTACCTGAATAAAACCATCCCCATGGGTGCTGGCCTGGGTGGGGGCTCGGCCGATGGCGCTTTTATGCTGCAGTTAGTAAACCGTTACTGCCAGTTGGGGCTCAGCAATGAAGCGATGGCGGCACTGGCACTGCAGCTGGGCAGCGATTGCCCGTTCTTTATTTACAATACGCCACAATTTGCCACGGGCAGGGGCGAAAAAATGGCTCCTCTGCCCATCAGCCTTTCTGCTTACAGCATACAGCTCATATGCCCCGCCGTTCATGTTTCTACCCGCGATGCATTTAGTGCTATTGTACCCAAACCGGCACCAGTTGGTTTAAGCCAGCTGGCTTCCATCCCGGTTACGGAGTGGCGCGGGCTCGTGAGCAACGATTTTGAAGCGCCTGTTTTCCTGAAACACCCTGCCCTTGCCGATATTAAAACCCAATTGTACACACAGGGTGCCATTTACGCCTCCATGAGCGGCAGCGGCTCCGCCCTGTACGGGATATTTAAAAAAGGGGAAAGGGCTGTTATTGATTCGCCCCTAGCGTTGGAAGAGGTTTATGTGGAGTAGGGGTTTACGTGAACTATGATTTTTGATGGCTTGAGTATTCGTCTGAACAATGATTTTTGTGATTATCAATGAAAACATATAGGGGCAGAAGATGTTCTGCCCCTACAACAAACGCTACTATTACCGTAATCATCTAAATCACATTAAAATCATAGTTCTGACAATCTATCGGGCAATGGCTTGCCGTTACCTGGCTGCCTCGGGTAATTTGTCTGAACTGCGACTTTTAGGATTATATTGATTATCAATGAAAACATGTAGGGGCAGAAGATGTTCTGCCCCTACAACAACAAACGCTACTATCACCGTAATCATCCCCTAAATCACATTAAAATCATAGTTCTGACAATCTATCGGGCAATGGCTTGCCCTTGCCGGGCTACCTCGGGTAATTTGTCTTAACTGCGACTTTTAGGATTATAGTGATTATCAATGAAAACATGTAAGGGCAGAAGATGTTCTGCCCCTACAACAACAAACGCTACTATCACCGTAATCATCTAAATCACATTAAAATCATGCATGTCCCGCATGACAGCGGGAGCCCCGGCATCCTCATTACAGCTCTTTAATGTTATTTTATAAAGGTGTTATTGGTTTGTTTTGCAGGTGTGGCGGAAATTTGAACAATAACTGTATTTTTGAGCTGCTTATCAAAGCACTCCTTAACAACATTTTGCTTGCCTGGTAGTACTTTTGAACTATATAAACCCATATCAATCAGGTAGAAGGCCGGTAATAAACTAACAAATGAAACAAAAGATTTTATTATTAACGCTTGTCCACCCTGATTTTTTGCCGCCGGTATATGCCTGCGCGCAAACGCTTAGGGATGTTGGTTACGACATTCACATCCTCACTTTCGATTCTTATGTGCCCTCCGAAATTAACCTGGGGGGGAATATTGCGCTGGAATCAATAGGAAAGCACCATGATACCCCATTTTTCCAGAGGTGGTCGCTCAGGCGCAAATATACCGGCAGGGTAGGCGAGCTTATAGATATTAACACAGCGGCCATCATTGCTTTTTGCCCGTTTTCGTTTTTAACAGGCCTTAAATTCAGGGCAAGCACCCCGGTTATTTATTTTGCTATGGAGATAGCAGACTTTACAACCAAGTTTTTCTCCCGTTCCCCGCTCAGCCACCTGAATAATTTAATGGCCTTGCATTCACTCAGCAAAGCCAGCCTGGTTGCTACCCCTTCCGTACAGCGGTCGGCATGGCTTGCCGGCAGGTCGCACCTGGATGTTATGCCGCAAACCATTTTCAACACGGCCTATTATTCCGAGAGCGAAGCCGCCAAACCTACCTACGAAACTTTTAAAAGTATTGTACCTCAGCATTTTTTAAATAAAAATATAGTACTATACACCGGCGCTGTTAACGAGCGCCTGTGCGTATTTGAGCTGGTTAAGGCTTTTGACCTCCTGGGCGATAGCTCCGCTGCACTGGTTGTTACCGGCATGAAGGATAATGAATATTGCAACAGCATAAGGCAGTTTGTAGCGCAGAGTAAGGTAAAAGAAAATATTAAGCTGCTGCCGTATGTAAGCAGGGAGGAAATGCTGGCTTTGCAGGCTAATGCCCATGTAGGGGCTTGCCTGGTACGCGAGTATGACGATAATATTGCGTCAAAAATGATTGCACCTAACAAAGTAGGCGAATACCTGAATAAAGGCTTGTTTATTTTAGGTGTTAAAGGGATATATATGAACCTGTTTGAAACTGCCGGTGTTGGCGCTTTGGCTGAAACCCCGTCGGTTGAAGATATTAGCGGGACATTAAAAAAAGTTATGGAACAGGCCGATTTGGCAAATAATAAACAAATGATAGTTAGCTTTGTTAAGAATTATTATTGTATGCAGAAACAGGCAGCTCCGATAATAAATTTTTTAGCTAAAAAGAAGTAATTAACAAACTTAAAAGAGTTTCAGTAATATCTATTTATGTGTGGAATTGCCTGTTATATAGGAAATAGTGCAGAAGGCGGCCTGAAGTTTGCAGCCAGGGCACAACCTATGCTGAAGCATAGGGGCCCTGACGATACTGGTGTGTTTAATGACGGCAGCATAACGCTGCTGCACATGAGGCTATCCATCCTCGAATTGTCGGAACTGGGCCACCAGCCAATGGCCTCGTCTTGCGGCAGGTACCAGATTATTTTTAATGGTGAGATTTATAACCACCTGGAGCTCAGGAAAAAATACCTCCCGGGCTATGCTTTCAGGGGGCATTCTGATACGGAGACTATTATAGAGCTTTTCAGGCTCAAGCAGGAAAAAATGCTGAATGAGCTGGTAGGCATGTGGGCGATTATTATATGGGACAAAAGCACTAAGAAAGTATTTATAAGCAGGGACAGGTATGGCCAAAAGCCGCTCTATACCCGCAGGCTGGGCGATGGCACATGGCTGCTATCCAGCGAAATAAAACCAATGCTGGGCGAAAATGAACACCCGGCATACAATGCCACTGCACTAACCGAATTTATTGCCCTGGGCAACTACGGGCACCTGGGCTCGCATACCTTCTTTAAAGACGTACAGCAATTTCCGCAGGGCGCTTATGCATGGCATAGCTTCGCAGATAGCACCATAAACCATAAAGCATACTGGGTGCTGCCTGACATACGGGATACCGACAAGGTGCCTTATGATGCCGGTGTGAAGCGTAAGCTGCATGACCTGGTAGTGGATGCCGTATTGTCGCAAACGCTGTCAGATGTGCCTATAGGCATCACCCTTTCGGGCGGCATAGACTCATCAATCGTAACGGGCATACTATCTACTTATTACGACAAGGAAATCAATATTTTTACGGCCCAGTCGCCCAACAGCAACTTTGATGAAACACGTTATGTTGATGCTGTTATTAAAAAATGGAATAACCCCCGCTTCATAGTACATAGCAAAAACCTGGATGCACTTTCAGTTAAAGAGGACCTTGTTAAATACCTTAAGATACAGGAAGAGCCGTTTGGCGACCCATCAATAATAGCGCACGGCTTTTTGATGAAAATGGCCGCTGACGCAGGCATAAAAGTTATTTTAAATGGCCAGGGGGCCGATGAAATCTTCTTTGGCTATAACAATATGGCGCAGGCATTGCTGCCTGGCCAGTTTAAATCATTACAATTCAGTAAGTTTTTTGGCAACCTCAAGGCTATGAAGCTAGGCAAAGGCTTCATGCTGAGGGCTTTGCTGCAATCTACCCTGCCCGACCTCGAAAACCGCCTCAGGATACAGTCGAGGATAAAAAGAAGGGGGCACATACTGCCTGAGCTGCTGGAACAGGTGGACGAAAGCATGATAAACATGTACAGCTACGAAAACCTGTACAATGTCTGGTCGGAGTCGGTTTACGGTGTACACTTGCCCCACCTGGTGCAGTATGACGACCGCAACGGCATGGCCTACAGCGTGGAGGGCAGGATGCCTTTCCTTGACCACAGGATCGCCGACTTTGTAGCCACTATAAGGCCTAATGAATTTTTAAAGAATGGCCTCAGGAAATTTATCCTGCGCGATGCCTGCAGGCAGTATATGCCTGAAGAGGTGTACCTCCGCACCGATAAGATAGGCTTCTTTACACCCCTCGCCGATTCGCTGATGCGGGACAAGGACTGGGTAATGAGCCATTTTAAAGATGAAAAATTCGTAAAGCCTGAATTCCATAAAAACCTGGTGGCCCTGCTGATGGAAAATAAGCTGGACACCCCTAATGCCCTGCACATATGGCGGCAACTTTCGGTGCTGCTGTGGATGCTGGCATTTAGTGTGGAATAAATAACCCACGGCAATTGCTTAATTCCCAATATATATGAGCCGTGGCCGCACTTGCCCGCCTGCGCCATGGCATTAGCAGCCACCATTAGCCCTTCAGGGGGCCTGCCACTCACTAGCCGGCACATTACTTATTTAATAACTACTTAATGAAGCCGTTTTATTGCCTTATATTTGTTGCAGGTTTTATTAACATAGTAATCAGTTAATTGCATTTAAGAGGATAGCAAACGTTCGGAATGGTCATACACTTAATCTTTATTGCAATATACATTTTAATGGATAATGTGTTATCGGTTGACCCTGCATTACTGAACACGGCCCTGATTGTACATTGCACCATATCCCTGCTGATTACACTTAATAAGGGAACCAAATTTGTTACACCGCTTACTGTATTCTTCCTCAGTTCTATAATAGTATCTTCGGGCAACATCATTGTTATCACCCAGCGGGGTATGGAAAAAACAAAGATGAACGCCTACATGATTGACCGGTACCTGGGCGATGCCAGCCTTATATGGGTTATTGGCGTCACCTGCATCTTTATAGGCTTCATTTTCTTTTCTAACCGCTCAATACCATCGGTGCGGCTGGATATCAGCAAGAAGGCCACCTACAAAATGTTCGTGTATGTACTGTTTATATCCGTGTTTGCCTACCAGGCCAATGCAATACTTTCGTTCCTGGGGTCTATAGCCAAACTGATTTACCTCTTCGGTACTATTGGTATCCTTTTCTATGGCAGGCTTTGGGCTGCGACCGATGACCGTAAGTACATGATGTACGCCATCTCGCTTTACCTGGTACAAACCTATGCAGCCGTAAACAACTCCTACCTGCGCAGCGAGCTGCTGATGCCGACGGTGGTATTGTTTACGGGCTATTTTGTGGGCAGGGGCCACGTAAAATCCCTTTTCAGTTACAGGGTGCTGCCGTTCGTATTGATATTTGCGGTCTTTATATCATTCTTTGGTACCCTGGGAAAATACCGCTCCAATTTCGGTGCGGTAATATCGCAGGAAATCCTTAACGGGTCAAATGACGATGATGCCAACTTCGGCAAGGATTTGTTTGATGAGGAAGAGGACAATAAAAACGGTAGCTTCCTTGAGCGGTCGGCCTGCGTAGCGCAGCTGACCAATTGTGTAAAGCTGACCAAGCAAAAAGGCTTCTACGATGGTGCGGT
>CANBTK010000008.1 GCA_947372365.1 Flavipsychrobacter stenotrophus
TGCCATGTTACACCCCAGATAGATGGGCCACTGTACCAACCACTAACTTCTATAGAATAATTTTTCTTCAGCGTAAAACTGTGTTGCATATAGGCACCATACATGGTTAGCTCGCGCTTCACTGCGTTGGTGCCTATCTTACCATCAAAAAAAGTGTGGTTAACCCATACATTTACATACCCACTCCACCACTTGGCAATGGGTATCGGAGACCCCACATTCAGGCTTACAATTTGTTGTGTGGCAATATTGCGTTGTTGCAAGAAGCTGGCGTTGCCGCTTATGGTATCGGTTACTTCGGTAGCGAAATCGTGTACATGGCTGTACCCTATGGTTGTTACCAGCGCATTTTTATAAGAGTGTGCCAACTCTATATTATTCGTGAATTGCGGGCGCAAAAAAGCATTGCCTTTCTGGTAGGTAAGTTCGTCCAGCTTACTTTCAAATGGGTTAAGGTCCTGGTAGGTGGGCCTGTCAATCCTGCGGCTGTAAACGAGGCTCAGGCCGTTGTTCTTGTTGAGGTTGTAATTTAATGCCGCGCTAGGGAAAAGGTTAGTATAATTCCTTATCACGGTATCATCGGCCTGCTTAATGTTATCAGCCCTCGTCAGTTCCCCTTTGCTGGCCGTGTTTTCCATCCTAAGGCCAGCCTGCAAGCTCAATGCTTCGGAAATATTATTGTTGTAATTAGCGTAAGCCGCATTCACATTCTCCGTATACCGGAATGTATTGCTGCGCGAAAGCACTTTTATTGGCTCGTCATTTACAACATTGTAGAAGTCAAAAGTATTGGCTGTGGTTACATACGAAACTTTACCACCCAGCCCCAATGTGCCTTTCCCTAGCCTTTGCTCCCAGTCAGCCTTTACAGTATAGATATCAATATCGGTGGGTGTGTAGCTTTCATTGATGACAGTGCTGATTGGCGCACCATTGAAACCTGTATAATAGTTGGGCTGCCAGCTCTGGCCTCTCCCCCTGAACAAGCCATAGTCGGCATCAATATTTAACTGGCGGCCGGCTGTATCCGCATACTTGTAATTCAGGTTCACATTGTTATGTGTCCTGCTGCCCGGGGCATCATTATTCGCCGTTAGTTTTTTTACAAAATTACCATCAGGGCCATAGATATTAGTGTTGCTCACACCGCTCATAACTTTATCACTGATGTTGGACGTTACTAAAAAACCAATTGTTTGCCTGCTATTCATGAAATAGTCAGCACCAGCCTTCAGGTTTATGCTGCGGTCATCGTGCCACTGCATGCTCTTTTGGTTATAATTGGTATCATTCTGGGTCCTGTCGAGGTCCAGTGTCCCTTCCCTGCGCCCTCCGGCGGCACCGAAGTTTCCAAATACATTTACCTTCATATTCCTGTAGTTCAGGTTTACCGAACCGTTAGCCTTGGGTGTAACCCCTTGTATGGCAGTGAGGTTTATGCTACCATTTGTACCATATTTCTTATTCTTTTTCAACCTAAAATTTACTACGCCCGCGTTGCCGCTTGCATCATATTTAGCGCTGGGATTGCTTATCATTTCAATGGCCTCTATGTCGTTGCTGTTTATGTTCTTCAGGTAGGCCGCCAGCTCTTTGCTGTCCAGTTGGGTCATCTTGCCGTCTATAAAAACCTTTACGCCAGTCTTGCCTTTCATGCTGATGTTCTCATTATTATCAACAACTATCCCTGGGCTTTTTTGTAGGAGTTCCAGTGCATTGCTCCCGGTAGCGTTAATACTGCCTTCTACATTAAACACCATCTTGCCTTCTTTCATTTCTACCATCGGCCTTTTGGAGCTCACGGTCACTTCTTTCAGTTTCGTGGCATCCTTTTTAAGTGCTAGCTCCGGCACATGAAACGACGCCCCCGTTTCAAGCGTGAACGCCGCGGTGTATGAAATAGGATAGTCATTAAAATTGAAACGTACCAAATAATTGCCTCCGACGGCAATCTGCAATTCGTAAAGGCCGTCGATATCAGTAATACCGGCCTTAGCCAGGCTGCTATCTTTTGCATTAAGCAATGCAACACTTACTGTCGGGAAGCCTTTACCAGATGCATCTTTGACAGTGCCAGAAATACGGATAGGCGATTGAGCAAGGCACACAAATCCCGTAAAAAGCAAAAAATAAATTAAAAACACTCTTTTCATGAAAAAAATCTAAGCTTACAACAAAATTATATCTTTTTGTTCCCATTTAGCATCGTTGATGAAGTTAGGCATGATATTTGTCACTGGTTAATATCGAATATTAACTAACGATTTATTGATGCGTCTACTACTTTTTGCTTTTATTGCTGTCGTTGCAAGCTGCATGCTATGCTGCAAGGCAACGAACAACATTGCCTACATTACCGATGACATATACCTGAACATCACACTGGCCCCGACTGCCGACACGTCGAATAACGTCACGCTTGCTTCGTATTCCACTGAATATAGGGTTGATTCCTTTCTCAAATCCAGAACCGGAAACGAATATAGTATTGCGAGTCTGTCTGCGTTGAACCTAAAATCGGCTGATCTTACCTTGCTCAATGCAACTCCTACAAATAATTTCGGCAACCTTTCGCGCTTCAACCTTGGCTGCATTACGAACATTAATACGCAGGAAGTATTCGCTTCAAAATACAGCGTACCCGATTCTTTTGCCACCACTATCAATGATATTTACGTGCCACGCGAAACAGTGAACTACTATCTCCGTAGTGGTAAAAATTCCGATCCTACGTCCGTTCAGTTTACTTATAGTGCGCGTTGCAAATTGCGCCGGCCACTTACGGATTCACTAAAATGTATCTTTCATTTGAACTACGAGATTACACTTTATAAAAAATAAAACATGGAACATCTGCAATGAAAAAACAAACGACATTGACTAAAGTGTTCTACGCGGCCCTTCTTATTTTTGCTGGCGCCTGCAGTACCAAAATTGATTTCAGGAACGATATAATCCGGACCGCGACGCTTACTGTAATATTGGCCCCTAATTCGGATACTACAACCGAGCTTAAACTGGCAACTGGCTCAGTCACCTATGATGTAGACTCACTCATTCAACATTCAACGCATACTAACCCGGGTGGATTTGATATTAACCAACTAGTTACCGCAAAAATAAATGCGTGCTTTGTCAATATCGTACAACATGGCTTGACGGATGACCTATCGAACTTTCAATCCTGTAGCATAAGTTGCTATACTGACATTGAGCCCACTCCCAAAATAGCATCGCTACCTTTTATATCCGACGCGATTGCCTACCAATCTGTATTTACAACCTCCCCTTCTGAAAACCTCAAAAATTACCTTATCAACACCAATGGTTCACATGTAAAAACTTTCCACTACACATTTTCCGGAAAGTTGAGAAGACCACTCGAAGACACATTACGTTGCGATATAAAAATTGATCTCAAGTTACACCTTGAGAAAACCGAGGTCGTTCACAGCAAGGCGAGCGACTATATTCCACACAAATAAAAACAGTACCAAAAACGATACGAGAACTGAGTGAATTAGCATTTTCTCCCGAAAATCCCCGAAATTTACATAGCAATGAAGTTCAACCTACAATCACCTTACAAGCCGGCCGGCGACCAGCCGGAAGCCATAAAGCAGCTTGTAGAAGGGCTGGCGCGCGATGAACAGTATCAGACTTTGCTAGGGGTTACAGGGTCGGGTAAGACATTTACTGTCGCTAACGTCATTCAGCAGATTGACAGGCCTACGCTGGTGCTTACGCATAACAAAACCCTGGTGGCGCAGCTGTATGGGGAATTCAGGCAGTTTTTCCCCGATAATGCAGTGGAGTACTTTGTATCTTACTACGACTATTACCAGCCAGAGGCCTACATGCCAGCATCGGGCACCTACATTGAAAAGGATTTATCTATTAATGAAGAGCTGGAAAAGCTGCGCCTCAGGGCCACATCGAGCCTGCTGAGTGGCCGGCGCGATATTATTGTGGTCGCATCGGTATCCTGCATATATGGTATAGGCAACCCTACCGAATATGCCAACAGCATCATAAGGCTCGCCAAGGGCGATGATATAGGCCGCAATGCCTTCCTGCACAAACTGGTCAACTCGCTTTATAACCGCAGCCAGGGCGAATTTGCAAGGGGTACTTTCCGTGTAAACGGGGATACGGTTGATATTAACCTGCCTTATGTTGACTATGGCTACCGCATTACCTTTTTCGGCGATGAAATAGACGAGATAGAAAGCTTTGAAACGGACACTGGCAAGCGGATAATGCCCATGGATAATGCCGCCATATTCCCTGCCAACTTATACATAGCGCCTAAAGACCAGATGGCGCAGATTGTGTATGAGATACAGGATGAAATGAACGCCCAGTGCGAATATTTTAAGAGCAAGGGCAAGCATGCTGAAGCGCAGCGCATAAAAGAGCGCGTTACCTACGACCTTGAAATGATGCAGGAACTGGGCTATTGCAGTGGCATTGAAAACTATTCCCGCTTCCTGGACCGGCGCAACCCGGGCGCAAGGCCGTTTTGCCTTATTGACTACTTCCCCAAGGATTTCCTGCTAGTTATTGACGAAAGCCACGTAACCATACCCCAAATAAGCGGCATGTATGGCGGCGACAGGTCAAGGAAAATAACACTGGTTGACTTTGGATTCCGCCTTCCATCTGCGCTTGACAATAGGCCGCTCAACTTTTACGAATTTGAATCGCTCATCAACCAGGTGATTTTCGTGAGCGCAACACCGGGCAGGTACGAGATGGAACATTGCGATGGTGTGATAACGGAACAGATTGTGCGCCCTACCGGCCTGCTGGACCCACCTATCGAAATTCGCCCTAGCATTAATCAGGTGGATGACCTGCTTGATGAAATTGACAAGCGTATAAAGAGCGGCGGCCGCGTGTTGGTAACTACGCTTACCAAGCGCATGTCAGAGGAGCTGGACAAATACCTTAAGCGCATCAACATTAAATCAAAATACATCCACTCAGAGGTAGATACCCTGGAGCGGGTTGAGATATTGCGCGACCTGCGCCTGGGCGTAATAGATGTACTGGTAGGCGTAAACCTGCTGCGTGAGGGGCTTGACCTTCCTGAAGTATCGCTTATTGCCATTTTAGATGCCGATAAAGAGGGTTTCCTGCGTGATGAGCGGTCACTAACCCAGATGGCAGGCAGGGCAGCCAGAAACGTAAATGGCCTGGTTATTTTTTATGCCGATAAAATGACCGACAGCATGCAGCGCACTATTGACGAAACCAACCGCCGCAGGGAACGCCAGATTAAGAATAACCTTGAAAAAGGCATCACCCCAACAACGGTAAATAAATCAATAGAGCAGATCATGCAGCAAACATCGGTGCTGGAAATAAAGGGCTACGATGAAAACAATAAATACGCAGTAGCTGACGAGCTGCTCACTATGGCAGCAGAGGAGCCAACGGCATTTAAAACTGCACCCGAGCTGGACAAACAAATAGCTAAAACCAAGCGCGAAATGGAAAAAGCAGCCAAAGACTTAGACTTTATGGAGGCAGCACGGCTACGCGATAATTTATTCAAACTACAAAAGAGCAAGGAAGCGCTAAAGTAGCAGGCGTAGCTACCCCCTGATGCTCCTTCTTTTCCATCCTTTACCACAAATAAAAAGGCTACACTTTGCGGTGTAGCCTTTTTAAATATGTAGTAAGAATCAATTATTCTTCTTCTTTCTCTTTTTTAGCACCTTGTGCTGGCTCGTCTTCAGCCTCTACATCCATGTGAAGGTTTTTCTCCTGCTGGTCCATAGAACCTGGTAGAGCACTATTGAACAATACACGGCGGGTAGGCAAGTCACCCACAATACGGAATTCTGTACGGCGGTTTAACTGGCGGCCTTCTGCATTGTCTTTACCATCAGCGGTAGTTTCAGATGCAACCTTATTCTTGTCGCCTAAGCCCTTAGCTGTCATACGGCCCCTTTCAACACCATTCTTTTCAAGGTAATCTAGTACTGATTGTGCACGGCGCTGTGAAAGCGGGCCATTGTACTCGGCAGTACCTTTACCATCAGTGAAAGAATAAATTTCAACAGAAATTGATGGGTTGTCCTTCATGAAGTTTACCAGTGTATCCAAAGATGCAACTGACTCAGCACGAAGTGTAGCCTGATCGTAGTCATAATAGATGTTGCTTACGCTGAAGCTGTGGCGGATGCTATCAAGATAGATAGTTACATGCACTGTATCATCAGCATCAGAACGCTTAACTGACATTGTGCTTACTGTAGCACGAGAAGAGGTGTAACCTGGCTTGTCAGCAGTTAATACGTAAGAATGTGAGCGCTGCATGTTGAAAAGGAAGTTACCATCTTCAGAGTTGTAAGTATTGACTTCTGATTTCTGGTCAGTCATTTTAACAACAACCTGTGGCATTATTTCCTGAGTCTTTTTGCTAACAACTTTACCCATTACAACAAGGCGTGGCTCGTATTGTATGCGCCAGATATCGTTACAGCAAGTTGGGTTCTTAAGTGCAATACTACCAATACGGTTAGATACTACATAAGCATCTGGTTTGCCCATTGGGTCTTTGATAAAGTAAAACTCATCAGCAGACGTATTGATAGGGTAACCCATGTTCTGTACTTTAGAGTAGCGGGATGGGCCACCGTCGGCAGAATAAATATCGAAGCCACCAAATGATTTCTTACCGTTAGACGAGAAATACAGCTTGTTAACCCTGGTATCGTAGTATGGAGTCAACTCATCAAGCGGAGTGTTAACTTGTTTACCAGCGTTCTGAGGGCGGCGGAAAGTACCATTCCTTGGGTCAATGATTGAATACCAGATGTCATAACCGCCACGGCTCTGCAGCTTACGGTTTGATGAGAAGTAAAGAACTTCTTTCTTACCTACTTTAGCAACGAAAGGCATAGTATTAGAAGAACCTGGCTCATTTACGTTACCCTCAACTTCGCTGATTGGGCCCCAATTATACCTGTCGAAAGTAGAGTAGTATATTTTACAAGTGAAGATGAAAGAATCACCAACGACACACCTTGTGAAGTAGAACCTGTTACCGCCCGGGCTATAACAACCGTTACCGGTTTCAGTGCCTGCTGCGTTGAAGTTACCGTCATAAAATGGTAAAGGCCATTGGAACGAATCAACATAACCTGGCTGCTTCATAGCAAGCATAAAATGCTCGTGAGGAGCACCGCCGGCACCCGGGTTATCCATAGTTACTGCAAGGCCATTTTTGTTAACTGTAGAAAACAAAAGGGAAGAGTCACCAAATGGATATGGAGAAAGCTCGGTATAAGATGAATTCACATTAGGGCCGCAATTGAAAATGTTTACTGGCTCTGGGTTTTTAATTGAAACCATTGCCATTTCGCAACCTTCAATTTCCAGCTTACAGTTTTTCTTCAACTGCTTCATTTCCTTCTGGTTAATCAACCTGTTGTAAGGGTCAGCCTGGTTAGCAGCGCTTGAAGTCTTTTTGTTATCAACAAGGAATTGTTTAAACCAGGTAATAGCCTGCGTGTACTCACCCTGCTGCTTAAAATTAAGTGCAGCATAGTATGCCGACCTTGGGTAGTCTTTTTTATCCAGGTTATACGCTTCAACATAATAATGCGCCGCAGGCACATAATCACGGGTATGGCTGTAACATTCTGCGATGATGTAGGTATAAAAAGGGTTTCTTTCATCACCCCTCTTTAAATCCTGGTAGTAATCTACTGCGTTAAAATAACTTCCCTCCTGAAACAAACCTAAGGCAATCCCTAACTCTTTTTCAGGCGAATACCCCCTTAAAGGGTCATTTGCTTTATTGCGGACCTCAATTTTCCTTTTAGTCCCTTGGGCGTATAAATTATAATTAACAGTAACAAGTGTTGTCGCTAAAATAAGTAGCAGCCAATTTTTTCTCATGTGCGTGAGCGTTGATAACGGAGATAAAAGTATAAATTGGTTTTAAAAAAAAGAAGGGCTTCTAAAAAAAAAGTTTAGCCCTTCCAAAAACATTGGTAATTCTTCTTAGAAACGAGTACATGGAATGGTACGCCTGCGCACTACTGTATATGGGTTAATATACCTCAATGCTATCTCAAAACCGCCATTACCGTTACTTACAGTATTCAGCGAAGAAATGTTATAGTCATAACCCAAGCCTATGCGGAAGTTGCTGTATTCAACACCAGCTGTAATTAAAGCAGCATCCTCATTACGCAACCAGCCGCCTAAAAATACCGCAGGGGTAAAGTGTGTGTCGCCGTAGTTGCCGGTCAATGAATAATGGAATTCATTACCATAAATCATTTCAGTAGCTGTTGACTGGTACTGGAATAAGAACGCAGGGCGCAGGCTCAGCCTGTCTGCGATATTCCATACTGCTCCAATTTCGCCGGTGTAGCGCATATCTAATACAGCTTCGCTGTTTACCTTTTTCAACAAGGCATCGCTTGGCTGGTTAATGTTATTAGCACCCAGGCCTATTACAAAACTGAATTTTTCGTTTACGGCATGGGCATAGCTGATACCCGCATTAACAAGGTAATAGTTAATGGAATTACCTAATGCTTTTTCCTGCGTAGTACCGCCTACAAAGCTGCCGCCCTGGAACTCATCGGCAAAAAACAGCTTAGAAAGGTCAATGCTCTTTTGGGAATAGCCCGCCTGTAAGCCTACCGCAAGGTCAGAACCGGTATAGTCGGCCTGGTTGCCGCCGTCAGCGCCACCAAATGTAAGGTGGTATGCCAATGACACAAGCCCTGTAAAGTTAGAAAGGTTGCCATCGCCTGCCTGGTCCTTATATACCTGCAAGCCGCCTGCAAGGTAGCCTCCATTGGCATCGCTCTTAATAGGCAAATCAACAGAAGCACCACTGGTAACGTAGGGAACTGTTACGCTCTTCCATTGGTTCCTGTATATCGCATTTGTGCGCACTTTGCCATAGAACATGCCTGTAAACGCCGGGTTTATAACCAGCGGCTGCATGTCAAACTGCGAGAAATGGATGTCTTGAGCAAAAGTGGCAGGTGCTGTAAGTACCAGCGCTGCAATACTCAACCGGGTGATAATATTTCTTCTGTTCATTAGTATATGCTTAACTTAATTACCTGATGATTGTTACGTTTCCTGTTTTATTAAATATAATGCCTGTAGAAGTGACTGCCTGTATATCATAAACGTATACTGCCAGTGGCTGTGGCTTACCATTATAGGTGCCATCCCAACCCTTATCTATGTCCTTAGATTCATACACAAGGTTCCCCCAACGGTTGAAAATACGGAAATAATTTAAAGTAGCAATACCTCGCTTAATAATTTTAAATTCATTATTTACTCCGTTACCCGGCGTAAAGGCATTTGGAAGCACTAAAAGCGATTCTGGGCTTACAAAAACATCAATCGAATCGGTAGCAATACAACCATCTGAAGTAACGCCATGCACAAAGTACTTGGTGCTTACATCGGGCGCTGCAACCGGGTCTGAAATGTTGTTGGCACTCAACCCTGCCGGCGGGAACCATAAGAAAGAGGTACAGTTGGTCAGCGGGCTTATGTGGTAACTCTCGCCAGGGTAAATAGTAACCGAATCGGGTATTGACAACAGCGCTGCCGGGAACACTGTAGCCGTGAAATGCACCGTATCGGTACAGCCATTGGCTGTAGTGGCTACTATTGTGTAAACCTGGTCGCCAACAGGAGTTATAACAGGCGAGCCGCTAAGGCTGTCACTTACGTAGCGCGATGGGTACCAATGGTAGGATACCCCAGAACCTATGCTCGTTGTCACAGGCACAGTAGTTGTGTCGTGAGGGCAGAAGCTGTAATGGTCAGGTGTAATGGTTGCAAAATTGCCCGGGAATACGGTAATGTGCGCCGAGTCGTTTGACTTACAACCAGCCGGGGTACTTACTGTTACGTACAGGTTAGTAGAGGTAGTGCCGCTGTAAACTACGGTTGAAGTAGTCGTATTATCCAGGTCGGCAGGCGGTGTCCAGCTATAAATATAACCACCGAACCATGCAGGGTCTACCGATGCGTGAATATGCAGCGTATCGAATGAGCACAGCAGCCTGTTGCCACCCACATAAACTATTGGGTTAGGCTCTACATGCAGGTTAAGTGTCCTGTGTATAGGAGGGCAGCGGCCAAACGTAGCAGTAATAACATACAATGCCGATGTATCGGGTGTAATCAGCGCATTAAACACATTGGAAACACCAATACCTGCTGTTGGCAGCCACTGATAAGCAAATAGTGGGTCGCCTGTGCCTACGGCCTGTACAACTTTGCCTAAACAGATAGAGGTATCGGTAGGGCGTACTGAAATAGTCGTATCTATAACGAAAATGGTCACATTGTCATTGATAGCACAATTAGCAGCCGCAGGCCGTACATTCAGCGTATAGAAGTTTGTGCCGGCTGTAGATGGCGTTATTATAGGGTTAGCTATAGTTGAGCTGCTCAGGTCGCCCATAACTGCGGTTGTCCATGTGTAGGTATAGGTACTAGTACCTGCAGTACCCGGAACTGTGAAATCAAAGCTATCGCTCATGCCTATACATATAGTATCAATGATAGACCTTGGTGTAGCTGGCGTATCTACTTCTATGTTGAAGCTGTGAATCTGGTCGGCACAATGCGCATAGGACGCAGTAACAACGTAGCCTGATGTAACAACAGGTGTTATAGTAGGGTTGCTGATGTAAGGGTTAGAAACACCAGTTGTTGGCGACCAAACATAATCGTATTCCGAAGAGCCAGTTATGCTTGCCTGTACAAAACGGCCAATACAAATTACTGTGTCATGGTTATTGAGTACAAATGGGGCCAGCGTATGCACATGTATAGTATCGAAAGTATTGCATGCAGGGTTGCTACCCGGGTTAACAGTTACAGTGTAAGTAACATCGCCAGCAACCATAGGTGTAACTACAACGTTGGCCGCGGTAGAAGAACTCAGGTAAGCCGGAGGGGTCCAGGTATAATTCATTGCAATGCCTCCCGGTGTAACATAAGCATGTAGCAGTGTTGCTTCACCCACGCATGTTTTTACATAATGGGAATCAACAGAGACAACCGGTGGCGCAGGGTCCACCAAGGTAACAGGGCCTTTAACCACTGTTGGGCATAAACCTACTTTTACCCATATGTTACTGTAAACACCAGCACCAAGGCCAGTTATTACTGCAGTATGACCTGACGATACACCAATGGTAACCGGTGGCTGAGGCACCCCGTTAAAATTATAGTGCAGCGTATCCAGATAACCTGTTTCCAAGCCGTGCAAGGTTATTTTGCCATCGGTATAGCCACAAACCGTAGGGTTAGAGAATGTAACACTATCAAATGTCGGGGTGTAAACCGTAACGGTAAGGTCGCGCGTTTTAGGCGGGCAGCCTGCATTGCCGGTAAGTGTTGCCGTAAGAGTATAAGTAGTAGTTACCGTAGGCGTTAAAGTAGGCGTAAGCGAAGTTCCTCCGCTTGTAACAGAGGATGTAGGTGTCCATGCATAACCGAGCAGGCTGCCAAATGTAGGGTCGCCAACAGCTATTGCATTCACCACCTGCCCGTTACAGATAGATGTGTCGGGCGTTAGTATATTAACAGTAAATGAATCAAGGATGTTTATGGTAGCAGTTGCGCCAAGTACATATAGGCCCGGGTGGCAAGGGTCAGGTATCATTATAGAAACGATAACTGTTTTAGTACCAGCAGCAGCAACAGACAAAGGGTTAATGGTAACAGACGTAGATGATGCATAAGCAGGCAGAATAATACTGTCGGCAATTGTACCATAGTCGTAACCGTTAACTGCAGTACCCCCAATAATAAAGCGGGCAACAATAGGCGTATCGTGAGTAACGCCGGTTGTGAATACAAAAGTAGCAGGAAGGCAGCCACGCACACAATCCGGCGAACCGCCAGTTACACCCACAGCCCTAACGCCCACAGTCGAATTGGAAGTAAGGCTACCTGCTTCCAGGAATACGCCAGAGTCCCAAATATGGTCAGCGGCATCGGCAATACCCAGTTTAAGGTGGTAAGTATCGCAGGGGTTCACCCTGGCAATAGCATATAAAGGCACAGTAAAACCATCATAGGTGATGGTGGTACCTGTGTTATTGGCTACATAGTAGGCGCAGAAAGGCGACCCGGAACCCAACGACGTACAGTTGGAAAGCGGCCATCCGGCGGATGCCCCACAGTTTACGCTATTGATGCAAACCGGGATAGATGTGCCGGGCACATTGGCAATATTGGTGGAGGTGGAATAAGCACCACCCGTGATAAAGAACCCGAAAACATCGTTAAAAGTAGAACAGGTATACCCTGAGTATTCCTCAGAACCGAAAACATATTTAAACCTTATTGTATCGCCGGCAGGCTTAAAATTAAACTCGAGCACGCAGGCATCGAACGTAGCCTGCCCTGCAAGTACGCTCAATTCGGTATCGCCTACCCCACCAGTGCCGGTACTAGTATTATCGGTACTGGCGAAGTTACCCGGCCTTGCGCCAGCGGTATCGCCATTAATAATATTAACGCCAATGGCAGTTGCAGTAGTTACTGCCGTGCCACAGGTAAGTACAATGCCGCTATCCATGCCCAAAGTACTGGAAACGACAACAAATTCGCCCGACGCATCAGAAGGGCACATCAGTGTAGCGCCAAAAACAGTTACGCCCGGCCCGGCCAGCTTAGCAGCCATTTGAGACGCGGTATAACCACCTGTTACATTTACTTGTGCCTGTAAACCAATAGATAAGAAGCATAACAGGAATGCTAAGGCACCCTTTAAAATAGAGGAAAGGGAACTAGGATTTATAAACTTATATTTCATGCCACAACTTTAGTTATATAAATAGACTACCTAAAAATGAAAAGCGTTTGGTTTTTCAACCAAATTTTCCCCACCAAAGATATGTTTTTTATAAAATATTTCACAATAGTAAGCAAAATAATTGTTCTGGACGCTTAAATAAGCGTTTTTGAGGTTAATATTGTACTTTAATAACTGAAAGCCGCCAATGGCCACAACTAGTAAAAGTAAAAAAACAACGGTTCCTGAGCCTCTGCCGGGCGATTTACCGTTGCATATTGACAGAAAAAGGCAAATAAAGCTTGGTACAGGTATCTTCTTCCTGCTAAGTGGCGTGCTTACCTGCTTTTCAATTTTCAGTTATTTCATTACCTGGATTGACGATGCCGACAAAGTCGCTGCTATCAATAACATATCCAGCTTTTTCCACTTTCTATTTTTTGATAAAGCAGTGATTGCCAACCATGGCGGCCGCGTAGGCGCAGCCATCGCCTATGTTTTGGTGTATAAGGGCGCAGGCATTGCAGCCATTGCTATCGGCTGCGGGCTGGCATCCATAGGGCTAAACCTCATTTATGGCAAAAAAGCGCTGCCTTTATTAAGGTACTTGCGCTGGTTATCCATACTGCTTTTGCTGGTTGCGCCTATTTTATCTTACCTCGCCCCCGCATCAGCATTCCCATTGGGGGGTGCGCTGGGTAAAGTATCTATTGAATATTTTAACGGGCTGCTGGGCTATGCCGGCACCGGTATGTTCCTGCTATCAACAGTGCTATTTTTTGTATTTGTTATTTTTGCGCTGGATATAAGCCCTTTCATAACC
>CANBTK010000009.1 GCA_947372365.1 Flavipsychrobacter stenotrophus
GGCAAAGCAAAGTACGAAACCGGGGCTGCCCATGGCACAGCAGGCATTGCGTTGGCAATAGCTTTGTATGGCATTGAATCCAAGTCAGATGAGCACCTGGATTTTGGTATAAAGTGTTTTAAGGAAATATACGACAACGGCAGGAGCGAGCAATGGCAACGCTATGTAATGAGCGTAGGGGTAAAGGTGAAGCAGCCTGCGACTAATAATAATTGGTGCCATGGTGCCGCTGGTTACCTGTGGTGCGTAATTCAACTGCCTGAAGCTTACGATAGGCTGCAGAAAGAAATTGAGTGGACAATGTCGGTTTGCGCCAGCATATCGCACTTGTCTAACCCAACCTACTGCCACGGTATGGCCGGCTCGCTGGAACTATGGCGCATGGTAAACGCATCGCCATTGGGTACTGAGGTTACCCGGAATTGCTTTGAAAATACGTTGTACGAGCTGGTGAGCCTTGGCCAGGAGCATGAGGGTTTGGAGTTATTTGCAAGCGAGGACTCCAATACTTTTTCCCCCGACCTGTGGATTGGCTACCTGGGGCCAGTAAGTGCACTTGCCTTAACTAAGCAAAAATCAAGAGTGTCAATTTTAAATGCTAAATGGTAAGGTTATGGAAGCGAAAATATATGGTAGCCTTACAAGGCCCGCAGTACTTATAGTTGGGACTTGGGACCCATTTGTAGAAAATTATTTCCTTCTGTTGGAGCACCTCAACCAATATTGCCAGAGTGCTGGATTCGATGCCCTGCCTATATTGCTGGAGCCTTCGCCCCAGCACCTGCTGCACAATGCAGTGCTGCCCATATATGACAGCCCTGCTATGAGGCTTGCCCAGCTGAGAAGTAAAGTAAAGGGCGCAGTTGGCGTTTTTTCAATGGCTGAAAGCGAATTGGGCGATGGTGTTGAAGACTTCATGGAAGTGTTTTTCAAGCAGCAGGTGAAAATAGCTGAGCTTTGGCTATACGAGGGCCAAACAATGGGCCGGGGAGGCAAAAGCAACATCGCTATCCTTACCGAGACATGCGCTGAAATAGGCATAAAGGTAAAGACGATTCCAGGTGTGCTTAATTTTAAAGGTGTGGCACCGGAAGCGAAGCCGCTTTTAGGCAGTGGGCGCGTGGAGGAAGCAACAAAAATGGTAGGCCATGTGCCGCTATGGCAAAAGGGCGATGACGCCAATGAAAATATGCCTATAGGCTGGAAAAGCGGTTTGTATGAATACTGCCCGGTAAAGATGTTGCCGGATATGGGAGTGGAGTTAACGGGCCAGCCAGGCAAATTAACCATCTACCTTAACAATAACGGAGCCACTGCTTTCGACTGGCCATGCCAGGGCCAGGATGTTATTGCAATAACAAAAATGCTGGAATAAAGCCCGGCATACAATCCCTCCACATTTTTAAAATTACTTTATGGAATGCCGCCTTTATGGGGAGCTTACCAAGCCTGCTGTAATGCTGGTTGGTACCTGGGACCCCCTTATCCCTAATTATTTTTCTTTGATTGAAAAGGCAAATGAGTACTGCGAAGCCTCGGGCTACGAGCTGCTGCTCATAATGCTGGACCCAATGCCAGCCGATTTCCTGAATAATAAGCAAAGCCCCATTTACGACTGCACCAGTGCCAGGGTGAAGCTTTTAAACCAGCAGTTTACTGGCGCTGTGTGTACAGTTGCAATGGGACCGGAAGATACCGCTGCTGGAGTGCATGGCTTTCTTCCCAAAATAAGTTCGCAATTCGGATTGGCTGAGCTTTGGCTGCGGCGGGGGCAGACCCTGGGGAGCGGCCCGCAAAACTCAGTAAGGGATATTAACGATTTATGCAGGGATCTAAACATCGTGTTTAAGATACTGGATACCGATGCTACGCTGGCAGGCACCGCTAATATTGTGCGGTTTAACCTGCAGAATGGGCACGTAAGCCTGGCCTCCGAGCTTGTAGGGCATTCGCCCTTATGGGAACGGCAGCTGCACGCAAATATCCCCATTGGCTGGAAGGCCGGGTACTACCAGTATTTCCCTGCGCGGTATTCTGCCGGCAATGATGTTGAAGTGGGGAAAGCGGGCGGCGTGTTAGAGGTATTTCACAATGAAGATGGCCATGCTGTTTTCAACTGGCCGGATAACAATATTGAGCTCATTACTATTTCTGAAATCATCTCAGGCTAGTTGAGGTAAGGCAGGAATGAGAAGGTTGCTTTTTTAGATAAAAACTGCGCCAGGAAGCATATGCAAAAACACAGAAACAAAATTGATGGCAGTTTTGTACCCACCGTTGCATAGTTGCCCGTCCTGCGCAGTTTTTTGTTTCTATCGGGCATGCAGTTACTGCCGTCATAAAATTTCCGCCCCGGGCGTGTTTTATAATTTCTCTGCAGCAATGCAGATTAAGCGGACCCTATCAAGAGGTGATTTAAGCAAAGGGGATGTGCAAATTTTGCATATCCCCTTTTGTTGCTTTGTATGCTCTTGCCGCATATTTTTTAACTGCGTAATTGTGCCGGCAGGGCAATATTTTGCGTATGCGTTGCTGTGGAAAATTGGGTGCCCGTTGTAAGCGTATTTCAGGTTACTATAGTTGCCTGGCTATACTCGCCACCTCGCTCTGTCATGAAGAAGTGCGGGAGCCCGAGCGGCACTTCAAGGTAGCTGAATTTGATGCCTAACTAGTGTATTGAACAGCATAGGGCTCGGCTATTTATTGCGGTGTAGTATATTCCCGGTCAACAAAGTACATTTTTAGCGGCCCTTTATTCTTGGCGATGATTTTGCCCCTGTAAGTACATGCGAACTGGCCTTTAATTAGTTCGTAGGTTACGCTCGATACGTTTATTTTGCCTTTTTCGCTGTGTTGTTCCATCCTTGCGGCTGTGTTTACGGTATCGCCCCATATGTCGTAAGCAAACTTTTTTACGCCCACTATGCCCGCTACTACGCAGCCGCTGTGTATGCCTATCCGGATATCAAAAGTGCCACTACCCATTTTTGCTTTACGTTCAGCCATAAAGTCCATTATTTCAAAGGCCGCCCTCACTATGTTTACAGCATGTTCCTTATCGGGCACCGGAAGCCCGGCCACAGCCATGTAGGCATCGCCAATGGTTTTTATTTTTTCAATATTGTACCTGGTGCTTATTTCATCGAATGTTTTAAAGCAATGGTGCAGCTCATCTACCAACTCCTGTGGCATCATCCTTTCCCCGGCTATAGTAAAGTCTATAAAATCGGTAAACAGCACCGAAACATAGTCATAGAATTTTGCGGCTGATTCTCCATCATTTTTTAATTCTTCAGCCACTTCCGATGGTAGTATATTTAACAAAAGGTCGTCGGCTTTCTTTTTTTCAGCTTTTAGTTCCAGGTGTTGTTTTTCCAGTTCCAGTTTTTGGGTTATTACCTGATGTGTACGTATCATTACTTCCCTTTCCAGTTCTTCTTGCCGGCCTTCAAGCAGCCTCTTTTTTTCCTGTTCCTGCTCCAGTGCATAGTCCGATAGAACCTTTACTTTCTGTAATTGGGAGGAAAGGTTTTTGTTGATGCCCGCGAAGCTCCAGGCCAGGAAAACTGACATAGAGCCAGGCAGGCTCATGATTGCGGCAAAGCCGAACAGCTCCAGTATTTGCGCCGTGGCGGAACTGTCATCAAAGTCTTTGTTGTAGATAATCAGTATGATTATTGTAATGAAAAAGAACGAAAAGAAAAGGACGCCAAACCCAATTGTACGGGCTCCTTTTACCCTGTTATAAATCGCTTTTATGGTAAGCGTAACTGACTCTATCGTCACAATTGCAATAACCACGGTAAATAATACTATGCCTCCAAATGTGTTCACTATTACCATAACAGACGGCAGGTAGGAAAGTGCGGCAATTATTTTGAACCGCTGCTTTTTTTTGCTGAACAACTCATTGATAAAGCCGCTTAGCGACAGGCATGCCGATGACACCGCGAAGGATATGATAAGGTAATTGTTAAGGATGATGTACGGGTTGGTGTTGTATTGGTTAAGCAATACAAGCAGGAATATCAGTGCAAGCGAAAAGCAGAAAATGCTGAAGAATAGGTTTGATTTTGCTGTTTTGTAATAGAGGTACAGCAACAGGTGTAAAATGGATAAGGCAACGAAAACACCAAACATAAGTGTAAGCACAAAGGTAATGACCACTGCACGCAGGTGAAGTTTGCGAAAGCTCATTTCCGCGTCCTCAATTATTAGTGTGAAACCTGCAGTGTTGCGGTGGTAAATCTTCCTTATCCGGCGGGCATCGTAGTTGGCATACCTTACTGCCAGCAGGTGCGGTCCCCTATCTTGAAGCACTACAATAAACGGCGTTGATTTTGGGTTGCAGTTTTTAGAGCCTCCGTTAGGGGCAATGAGTCCAAACGAGGCTATTTTTTTTCCGTCAAGGAAAATTTCCGATGCGCCGGGATGCGATATTTTAAAGGCCATCGGGTGCATCACCATGTTCGTATCTACAGAGAAGTGAAGCCGGAACCAGCCAATGCTGTTAAAGCTGTCGGATGGCCGTTTGGGTTTATTACTGATGTTTAATTCCGTGTGGGTGACAGGCCATGCGGAATCAAAATAGTACGGCGATGCAAACGCGGTAGAGTCCCCTTCATGAAAGAGCCAATTGTCCTTAACCGGCTTGCTCAGGCTGTCGGGGTTTATGTAAGTGGTAGGGTGTTTTTTCTGTGGGTATGCCAATAGGGGGAGTGCCAGCAGGAAGATTATTGGTAAGGTTCTCATTACACGAAACTAGCCGGGCAGCTTGCAGTGTATATGTATCAACGTAGAGTGTGTGCCCACTCCAATTACTTTGATTTTGTTAAAGTGTATTGGCATTCACTAAAGAATGCAGGGGTTATAATACAATGTATGTGGGCTTGTGCTGCCACGCAGCCTTTGCTGGTAACACTTTTTTCTGGTTGGCCGGTAGCCTATGCATATAGGCCGCATTGTAATGTAGGTATTTTAACAGGGATGCACAGTGCCCGGTTGGTAATCGCCGGGACTATGTTATAAACGCTACACTATATGAATATTGGTATTTACGTGCCGGGCCTTGGCGAGAACTATAAGGAAGAGTCTGTCTTAAAATACGCCACCCGGTTTATGTATGAAATAGACTGGAACCACCGGGATGCAGGCAATGTCTATATTTTGAAGCATGAGACAATGTTCCTGGGTTTTAATTCAAACAATAAGGAGCTCAATAAGCTCAGGACAATTAAGGTTTCAATTATTCAGCGGGGCGCCGGGAAAGAAGATACTGTGATCTACCGTTTTTACGACCTGCCGTACGAAAGCCTGCTTACCGATAAATATATCAACAGCAACATTTTCAGGAAGTCGTCGCTGCTGTTGCTTACCATTCTCAGGAAATTCCCGAAGATTTTTTTTAGCCTTTTTTCAAAAGTTGAAGCCAGTTACCTGTCGCTTAAAAAGAGGCTGCAGTCGTTTTATGCCGTTTTGTTGCTTATGGCATTAGCTATAGGTGGGGTTTTGTTAATCCCATCATTTGTTACGGTTACCAGCCAGATGGAAGCCTTGCCACCATGGGTAAATGGATTGTTTCAGAAGGCAATCAGCAACACTTTCTGGGACGAAATATCGCATTGCATTATTGCGGGTTCACTTATTTTGTTCAGTGCGGCACCGCGGCTCAATAACTTTATACTCGCCCTTACTGCCAAGCTGGTGTGCATACACTATTATTTGCAGGTAGGGGAGCGCAAGCAATCTATTTTGGGGCACCTTGACCATTTGCTGGAGTATATCTGTGAGAATGAGGGTGAAGGGGCTACAGTGCAGCTGCATGCGTGCGATTTTGGGGCACTTATTTGCTACGACCTGCTCTTCCCGGCAGGCACAGTGCCTACCGAGCGCGTGCGGCAACGGGTTACAGGCTTGTATACTGTAAGCTTCCCTTTCGAGTTCATTTTGTCTTACTACCCTTTGTATTTCAGTAACCGGGACGGGTGTATGAGCAATTACCTGCAGAAATGGTACAATATTTATTCGTTGCCCGATTTTTTCAGTACCAATCTGGATGCAGAGCTTTTCAGGAAGTCAATTAATGCTGAAACCAGCACATTTGGGCCCATTAACCTGAACTATGACATAGTAGAACGCGAGAGTAATATTTTCGATTTCCTGGCATTTTTCAGCCTGAAGTCGTACAAGTACTACTGGGACGATACAACCGATGGTGCCAGCTGCCTGAGGCTGGTAGTGAGGTCGATGATAGCTGATAAATTGCTGTGATTAAGTATTTAAAATACCTGCAAATAGAATGCAAATTCAATTTGTTACTTTATCTGGTAACTTATTCGCTATGGTAGATTTTTTTGAAATTATGGTGTGCCCGGCTGAGTTTTCGGGCCATCCCCAGCAAATTTTACTGGACAGGTACGGCGACCCTCTTTCACAAGGGTGGGGCGCAAAGTGGCTGGTGAACTGGAAGGTAAAAGGGTGCTTCAGTTGGTTTCCAGCCGACGCCATTTGTATTCATAAAGATTTTCAGCCCAGGTTGTACAATGCATTCGTGCAACTGGAAGGGGAGGGGTTGCATAACGAGATAATTTCTTTCGACGAAGGGTATGGTATCCGCTTTATCAGCGGCAGCTCTTCAGTGCTTTCAGTGCACAGTTGGGGTGCCGCCATTGACCTGAATGCTGACGATAACCCCTTGGGTAGTGTGGGCAACTGGAGCCTTGATTTTATAAGTGTTATGCGGCAGAACGGTGTGTTTGCTGGCCAGGAATGGACCGGGCGTAAAGACCCCATGCACTTTGCAATGGTCAATGGCTAAGCTTATGCCCATACAGCATTGCAGCCGTTGCATAGAAGTAAATAATTGTAGTTAACCTATACAAACCAATAACATGAAACAAGAAGAATGGCCATTAAGTGGCGTCTTTGGCGTACAGTTGCGCATGATGCCGGCACTAATTAAGAATAATGGCACTGGTACATTTGGGTTCCTGAAACAAAGGGTAAAATTGTATTGCCTTACCCTTACAATCGAAGATACCGGTAGCCATTTTAATGGCTTCATTTACCTTGATGCGTTTGATAGCATAGGCCGGAATGAATATCTGAACATCTATAAAACCATTTATACCAAGCAGTCCGATTCTATATACACAGCCCCGGACAGGCTGTTTATAATTTCATCTGTAATTAAATGCCGTGGTAGCCTTCGCGAAGTAGAGGCAATTATAAACAGCGCACGGCGCGATAAGGAGTACCAGGCCCTTGCAGATTTGTTGTTGTCTATGGTTTCGGAAACGGCATCTTACCCGGTAATAGTAAACATAGCCATTAAAATATCGGAAGTGATAAAGAAGCACCTAGGTAAAATAGAAGATGTGTCAATAGCTACTACCAACCATTATTTCAATAAGCATCACGGCGACCTTGACAACCTGGGCCTTATTTCCTTTAACAAATCTACCATGAATGTGAGTTTTGACTTTGAGTTGATAACGTATAACAAGAGCACATTTTGCATTGGCGATGAAATGATTAATACAACTTTCCCGGCTGATATATACCAGATATGAGTGCATAAAAATAAGCGGCTGGTTAGCCGCTTATTTTATACCCCAGGGATAGCTTTTCGGCTATCTCGGCTATCTCCGATACCAGTTGTGTGGGCGATAACACTTTAACATGCTGCCCGTAACCCAGTAATACGTCAATGAACTCCTGGTTGATGATTATGTTTAGCGATATTTCAAGTTTGCCGTTGGCGTGGTGTTTTATAATTTTTTGTGAATGGTGTATGGGGTAGGCGAGGATGTGGTGCGATTTTTGCTCGCTGAATATGAGCCTGATGTTGCAGACGTCGTCATTGGGTTTTGAAACGCCGATTATGTTGTCGAAATAGTTGTCTATAGATGGCGCGGCATCGGAGAAATAAGTGAGTTTTGAAATCTTTATTTCAGCCATGCGGCCCAGCTCAAATGAACCAATTGTTTGCAATTCGTCGCAATAGCCCACTATGTACCATACTTTGTCATATTCTTTGAGCAGGTAGGGGTGCAGGTTATAGGCTTCAGGCTCTTTTGCGTCGTCGGTGCTGTAGGCTATTTTTAGTACGTTTTTCCTTATAATGGCATAGTAAATGTCTTCCAGGGTTTCTTTGCCGGGTGCATTTTGGTCGTTGCCAAAAATAATTATGTTCTTGTGCTCCACAACATTGAAGTTGTACCTCGATTCCAGTTTGCTTACAATGTCTGCAATTTCA
The DNA here is from genome assembly GCA_947372365.1 of Flavipsychrobacter stenotrophus. GTDB lineage: Bacteria > Bacteroidota > Bacteroidia > Chitinophagales > Chitinophagaceae > Flavipsychrobacter > Flavipsychrobacter stenotropha_D. The sequence continues at coordinate 8,258 of CANBTK010000009.1, forward strand.
TCGGCAATGGTAAAGCCCTTTATCTGGCGGAGTACCTGTACGGCTATATTTAATTTGGCTATTTCGTCCTCGTTTATCGGTATGTTCTTTATTGAAAAATCGGGGTCATCGTAACGGTAGTAATATGCTTTACCAACTTTGTACATTTCTATAGGTGCGTTGCACTCAGATTGCATGTTTTCGAGGTCATACCTTAACTGGCTGATGGAGATGATATGCCCGTCGCCAAATTGTAGCTCAAGGCGGCGGTTTATGTACTTAAGGATTTCGGCTTTTGACCACTTCTTTTTAGAATTGCGCAGGCAGGAATCAATTATCTCGAACCGGAATCTGGCAGCTTTATTTACAGGCATTTTGTGTTGGTGATTTTAAGGTGAACATTTTAAAAAATAGAAATATTTTTTATTTAACGGGCAGTCGCCTCCCCGAGACAAAAGCGAAGTAATTTGTTAATCATGCAGTCTATTTGCAGGTAATGTTAATATATTAAAATTTGAAAATATAAATTTGGTATTTATTGATTGTTTTAAGTTGTTGTAGCTGTACGTTGTGCCGCGTGTATCAGTAAGTTATTGGTTTGCAATATATTAAAGCCATCGGCGAGTAGCTTATTGGGTGGTATTGAGAGCGTTATTTTAGCTTTTTGGATATATTATGCGTTAAGCGACGCTGATTTATGTGCCACTAATGACAACTCACAGCTATCGGGAGCCTAGAATTAGGCCGCAATTCGTGCCTGCCCCAAGCACTATATTTGCAACAACTTTGCCTCACGAACCTTCGGTTGTGAAACAGGGCAAATCACTGCCATCGGGTATTTTAATTGAGCTCAGAATATGTAGGCGGGTTAGCTAATGTCCCACAGTACGTGAAACCACATATTGAAAAGTTGCAGGTAAAAGGAAGTTGCCACTTTTTGGGCCAATGATGGGCTACTGCGGACATCGCCGCATGCAATAGACGTATGGGAGAAATATTGCGCCATTTGCTACTAAAGTTAAGGGCTAATTGATTTTAGGCTTCGTAATGCCTCATAATAATTGCTTGGCGGTAGTATGAATGGGTGTTTTTTTGAAGCAGCATAAGGCTGGCCAAGCACTGCGGCGGTTGTACTGGGCAGTGTTGGCGCGCACTAGTTTATAAGCGGCGGGGGCAAATACCCCTTAATAATCCATATAGATTCAATGAGGCTGTAATCGAGGTGAATGGCGGGGCATGACGGGTTGAGCGGGGTAAGGTGCAGCTTGCTCGGTTGGGCTGATGCTTCAATTTTGTAAAAGAGCTTGCGCCCATCGGTTAGGGCCACCATATATAATAACCCGACTTCTAAAAACTCCTGCCAGTTGGCTACCTGCTTAACAAACAGCCACGATTCTTTAGGTACCCTGGTTTCAAGGGTAATGGCGTGGCATTGCTCCACCTCGCAGCCCACATATGCAGGGATATTGGCTATAAAGCAGGGGCGGGCATCGTCGGTAACCCTGCCTGCCATTTCTTTTAATGCCTTAAAGCTGTTGTAAAACGCAGGTGAGTTAGCCGGGCTATAATGCTTGTTGCCGTCAGGCTCGTGTACTACAGATGAGTGCGGCGTTTTGTTATATGGGCCGGGTACGCTTATTGGGACCGGGTTTTCTTCAGGGTTTACCAGCATAACGCCGCGGTTATTCAGCAGCCAGTCAATATTTAATTCTACAAACTTGTTTGATATGGCTTGAATAATATCAAGGCTGGGTTTATTCTTCGCATTTCTTAACAGCCGGTATATTTTCTCAGGGTTGTCATACCCCAATTCCAGCGAAAAGCCGCTGGCATTAAGGTTTTTGAAGTTAATGAACTCCTGTAAGCGCGAATTAAAGGTACCCATGAGCCCAGTTTTTTAGAAAATAAAATACAAATTTGTTTGTATTTACAAACTTGTTTGTATTTTTGTAATGCCCTTGTTGTTACTAGGTGGACAAAAGTAGGCAAAAATTAAAATGAAAGGCCCTGAAACAAAAAATGATGGCTGGCCTATGGTGCTGCACTAAAGGGCGGTAAGCCCCTTATGTTTTTTTACAACCTTATAATTTGCTGGTTACTATGGAAAACCGCCCTGCTTTGTCGAAAGAGCTGCAAATAGAAGTAGCTACGTTTTTTGAGTATGCACCACCCGCACGGCTGAGCCGCAACCTGCGGAAGCTGCTGCTGTCTTACCTGAGCCTGCAGCGGGACGGACATAACCTGGATATGGATGACTTGTTGCTGGACCTGCAATCGCTTTTTGCCCTGCTGGATGCGGTACAGGATGAGATGGAAAAGCAGCGGGTACAGTAAAATCAGGCTCATTTGCACCGCGATAAATATTGAATGACTGTACCATTACACCTATGAGCGTAATGCCAGGCTAGCATGAAGTGCTGCCTTATCCCTGCGGCCCTGTTGTTATTGATGCTATGGGAAAACTGCAATAGCGTGCTTAGGCCCGGGTTGGCTTTACAGCCCGAACTTTTTACCTTTGATAGAGGGCTGCATTTTACCAGCCCTGGTTTACTTCATCAGCAAGCTAAAAATAACCACATTGTCAGATACCCCTACTTTTCAGCAAAGGCTTAAAATTGCCGTTAGCGCGATATTGTTCCTGTGGGTGCTTTGCGCCTTTATGCCCGGCTCATATAGTGTTGACTCCTGGAACCAGTATTTGCAAATGGTGAGTGGCAACTACAACGACTGGTTTGGCCCGGCATTACCCGCTACGTGGCGCTTTTTATGGCTGGCCAGCGGCAGCTTTATGAGCCTGTATGTGCTACAGATGGCATTGTATTGGGTGTTTATAACGCTTTTGCTCTGGCGGCAGCACATAATATCGCTGCAATACTGGGTAGTTATGGGCATGGCTGTTTTTTTCTGTTTTATACCCCAGTACATCATGCGCGACTCGTTAATGTCGTTAACCTGGGGCATTGCCTGCCTTTTGCTACTTCGTGTAAAGCCAGGGGATAAATACAATATACCCTTGCTGGCAGCCACTTTTGCTTTGTTCTATTATGGGCTGTGGGTAAGGCCTAATGCGCTGCCAGCCCTTGTGCCGCTTTTGTGGGCTTGCCTGGCCAATACAAGGCTGAGGGGTAAAGTGCGTTTGCTGGCGGCTGTAGCAGCCCCATTTGTATTGTTTGTGGGCATACAAGCGTTTAACTACAAGGTATTGAAAACCACAAAAGAATACCCCGCCTACAAATTAAAGCTACTGGATATAGCCGGTATATCTAAGCTGAGCGGCGAAAACTATTTCCCTGCGTGCATTACCAGTTACCCGGCTTTCAGCTATGATACGGTGATGAAAAATTACCACCCGGCAACATTCGATAATATTTATTGGCCCGATGGCGGTGGCAAGCCAATGGTGCCATACCCTGATGCCACACTCAATAGCAGTGTGGATGCTAGCTGGAAAAAGGCGGTGGCAAAGCACCCTTTGCTCTACCTGAAGAACAGGGGCGAGGGCTTTTTATATTACCTGCACATTTTTAAGCGGTTTAAAGATGATGAGTACTGGAACGTAGCCATATGGATAGACCCTGGCAACCCTTTGCATATGCAGCTGCCTGATAATAAGGTGCGCGATGCATTTGGCCGTACCTATAACCGCATGAACCCCACCTGCCTTTATGCCCCATGGTTCTGGCTACTGCTTAATGCGGTGGCTTTTGCATGGGCTGCATGGCAATGGAATAAAACGCGGGCTCCATTCTGGCAGGTGCTGGCATGCATCCAGCTATCAGGCTTGCTATACATACTCAGCCAGTTGCCGGTTTACCAGCACGACCGTGACTTCAGGTACACATATTGGAACGTTTTTGTAGCGCTGATAGCTATTGGCGCTGTTAGCGGAAAAAACTTTTTGAAACCTGGGAACAACCCCGTAGCCAGTAGCCCAGATGGTGCAATATCATTGACTACTTAGGGAGATAAAAGTTTCACGCCGAGGCGCAAAGCCGCAATTTACAGGTCATTCAAGATTTCAAAGGCGCAACTAAAACACAAGAAACACTCAGTCAATGACATTGCCCAGATGGTGTGTGATGCCGCAAGCGGCTGCGCAAATTGTTGCGTTACAGTTATATAGGCCTTTTTACCTATGCCGCGCACGTAGTTATGCGGTAATTTTGTAAAATGTAGCCACCTGCTTTGGTGTTAAGCTGCTGCGTGGTTATCTTTGCCGGATATTCGTCACATTTAAAAAATCGCTTCATGAAGAAAATGTTTACTCTGGCGGCATTACTGCCATTTGCTTCTGCTGCTTTCGGGCAGATAACCATTACCGCTACGGATATGCCTGTGCCAACATCAGCATATAACCTTAGGGATATTACAACAACTACAGCTGCCAGCCCTACGGTAGGTACAAGCGCTACCTGGGACTATGGCACCTTCGTTGGTACAGCCACTACAAACATTTATACTACCGAAACCGACACTTTCTTTACGCATGCAGGCGTCGACGTTTACTATGCGGGCTTTAAGTCGCTGGTGCCAGGTTTAGGCTACAACCTTTTCGGCGAGATTGATTTCAACTCATCTAACATTAAAGAATCAGGCGTTGATATTGCATGGCAGGGGTATAGCCTTACTGCAATGACTGGCGGAGCATCAGATAGCCTGGTAATACCAGCCCAGAAAGCAATATTGCCAACAGCTAAGGAAATTGTACACTTCCCGATGACGGCTGGCACCAACTGGAGTTCTATAAGCCGCAGGTCAACAGATTTTACATTGACTGCACTGATATACAGCCACGCAGCATGCCAGCACGTTTACTACATTCACCGCACTGACAGTGTTGTAGGCTGGGGCAAAATGAGGGTTTACGCTACATCTGGCCCAAGCACACAATACGATGTATTGATGGATAAAATACACCAGTATGCTGTTGATAGTTTTTATATCTCAGGCGCTCCGGCATCATCTATTGCATTGGCTGCATTTGGTGTGAGCCAGGGGCAGTTTACTGATACCACTTACAGGTACAATTTCTACCGCAAAGGCTCTTTCAATTACCTGTTAACCTTTAACTACGGCACCGATGCAAGCTACACCACAGCATCTGGCAAGTTTGCGCATACCGATAACATTACGCCTGCAGGCGTAGAGGAACTGGGCGGCTCTACATACAGCACTGTATTGTTCCCTAACCCTGCTAATGGCAGCGAAGTGAACCTGATTGTTAATGGCAGGGATGTAACAGGCGGCAACTATACCATTACCGATATGGCTGGCAAAACCGTACAGGCTGGCGCTATTGAAATGAAGGCTGGCGCAGTGCACATTGCGTTAGGTAATGTTTTAGC
>CANBTK010000010.1 GCA_947372365.1 Flavipsychrobacter stenotrophus
TATTCGGGTTATGGCTGCCCCGATACGTTGTACACACACATAACACCATCTAACCTGCAGATAACCGGCATGAGGGATACAACCCTTTGCTTCAGTTCAGGATTGTATATGGATATTGGTGCTACCGATATCATAGGCCCTCTTACCTATAGCTGGTCGCCGGCAACGGGTTTGAGCTGTACGACCTGCGCTAACCCTATTGCGACACCTAGCGGCACAACTACCTATTATTGCACGGTCACGAACCCGGCAGGTTGCCAAAGGACCGATACAGTTGTTGTAGGTGGGGACTTTATTCCCGTATCTATTGCAAATACTCCGGTATCTTGCTTTGGTGGTACCGATGGTACTGCAACAGTTACCAGTACCGTATCCCTCACCTACTTATGGACATCTTCGCCACCGCAATATACAGCCACCGCCACCGCCCTGCCAGCAGGTACCTACACTGTTACTGTAACCGATTCAGTAGGCTGTAGCGGCAACCTGATAACAACTATTACACAGCCCCCGGCTAAAATCATATACTTCGCTGACTCTACCGACCCTACTACCTGCGGCGGCAGCGATGGTACTATTACAATAGGCGGTTTAGCCCCGGGTTCTACCGATACTATTAATTATATCGCTAACGGCGTGCACATGCAGGCTATTGTTACAGCGTCATCAACCGGTACTTATGTATTCACTGGCCTGGTGCAGGGCTTGTATGATAGTTTCTCTATCGCTACAGTTTTATGCCCATATAATATGATACGGACGGTAGTGCTCAGCGACCCTATGCCACCGGCTACCCCATACGCGGGAAGCACAAGCCCGGTATGCGTAGGCACACCACTCAATATTAATGTTATTGAAACGACTGCCGGTTGTACATTCAGCTGGACGGGGCCAGGTGGCTTTACATCTGCCCTGCAAAATCCGGTAATTACCTCAGCAGTGTTTGCTGATTCTGGCACTTACAAGGTAGTTATTTCTAAAGCCAACTGTTTTGTTTCAGATAGTACTGTAGTGCATGTTAAGCCATCACCAGTTCCATTTGCCAATAACAACAGCCCGTTCTGCGCAGGCGATACTTTGCACTTAACCAGCTATTCTACCAATGGCGCTACATCTTACTCATGGAGTGGCCCGGCGTTCTATAGCTCTACTATGCAGAACCCGGCAATTAACGGTGCTAATGTTTCTGCATCAGGCGTTTATACGGTTACTGTGTTCTTAAACGGTTGCTTCAATACCGCAACTACCAATGTGGTGGTTAACTATATACCAGGCGGCCCTAATGTTGCAGATACAGAATATTGCCAGAATGATATTGCTGCGCAGTTGACTGCAAGCGGCAGCAACCTGTTGTGGTATAACGACCCAACAAGCGTAGCATTGCCAATGGCCCCAACTCCATCAACAGCTATCCCCGGTACTTATACATGGTACGTAACCCAAACTACTCCGGCTGGTTGCAGCAGTGGCTTTGCTACTGTTAAAGTGAAAGTGGACCCGCTGCCACAAATTGCAATGTCTGTCAGTGATACTGTGCTTTGCGTAGGCAATGATGTTACTTTCTTTACTGGCAGCGAGGGCGAAAGCGTACAGGGTATAACGTGGCATTTTGGTACTGACTCAGTTGTAGGCATTAACCCAATTGTACACACATTTGATAACGCTGGTAATTATGTTATTAAGACACAGACATACTACAAGAAGTGTGCAAGCCAGATGATTACTAAGAATGTGACAGTGTACCCAACACCTAATATCTACTTAGGCCATGATACGGTTATGTGCGGCGGAAGCGGCGTGGTAATGCTGAAGGACAATATCAACGCCTTCAACCCTGCTGCAAAGTGGCACTGGAACACAGGCGAAAAAACTGCCGGTATTACAGTTACACAGCCAGGCTTGTATTTTGCCAAGGTGGTACTTGATGGTTGCGATGCTACCGATTCGGTAAACATCACCAAAGATTGTTACATCAACTTCCCTAACGTATTCTCTCCTAACGGCGATGGTATCAATGATTACTTCTTCCCACGCGATTTGCTTTCAAAAGGGCTTACAGCGTTTACAATGGATGTTTACAACCGTTGGGGGCAGCTGGTGTTCAGCACTACCAAAACTGAAGGCAAAGGATGGGACGGCATGATGAATGGCATCCCGCAGCCTGAAGGCGTATTTATTTACGTTATTGACGGTACTTTCCACGATGGTACCAAAGAGCACCATCAGGGTAACGTTACCTTGCTACGATAAGCTTTTTTTAGATAGATGTTAATAGAAAAAGGATGCCTTTCGGGCATCCTGTTTCTATTATTGCTTTCCCAGCTTCATCAATTCAGCCTTAATTAATTCGAACCGCGTCCAGGGTATGAAATGGTTGGCATCAGGTAGGGTTATCAACGTTACTTTGGCGGAATGGGTAAGTTGTTGTTGTGCATAATAGGCATTGCCGGGAGGCACCATTGAGTCCTGCAGGCCTTGTATAATGGTTACGGGGCAATGTATGCCGTGTAGTGCTGCCGGCATGGTAAGTACATCTTTTTTGAAGTACCACAGCTCATCATTGCTAGGGCGGAAAGCACCGGGCATCAACCACCTGAAAGGAGGTGTTTTTAAAATAGGCCGCCACCTTTCAGGCTTTTCCTCGTTGGGGTCCACGCTTGCGGCAAGCAGTATAGCCCCATTAATATATTGAGGGTAATGTGCTGCCAGCAGCACACAAAGCGGCCCACCTAACGAATGCCCTATTATGTAAAATGGCTGCCCATTCTGCAGGCTGCCTATTAGTGGCCCTATAATAGCTGCTTGCTTTGTGATGCTCATGCCCCTGCCGAAATTGATGTAGCCATAACCGGGCCTGTCAATGCTAATGAGGCGGTAACGGGCAGCAAGCGTTTTGTCTTTGAGGTAGCTTTCGAATGCGCCCCAGCTACCAGGTGAGCCATGTATAAAGAACAGGGTAGGGGCAGTGCTGTCGCCTGTTTGCGCCATATGTATGGGTAGCCCCTCTATTGTCGCAGTGGCCAGTTTTATGGGTATGCTGGCCTGCGCGAAATCCCTGGTGGCCTTGGCATCGGAAATGCGCATTTTCATGCAGCCCTGGGCAAAAATTAACAGCACTGCCAGGAGTAGTGATAGTGCCGTTATAATTTTTGCCTTTGTTGTTTTCATTAGCGAAGGGTATTGCGGAAACTGTATTGATTTTCGCAGCTGGCAGGCTGTGTTTGTTGCTTATTTTAATTTGAGCGTTAACGCTACTTTTTCGGGCAGCAGGCTCAGTACTTGTTCTTTATATACCCAAAGCAGCACAGCGCAACTGGCCCATACCGCTATAGCCATATAAAACAGCTGGCCGCCGTCGCCCATCACATCTATGCCCAGCTTGGTAAGGTGGAAGAATATAGCCCCGGACATAGTGCCTATTGCCAAAGCAGCACCCCATGCAGTGGTGCGCGGAATGAGGATGAGCAGCGAGGCTATGAGCTCTACAACACCTGAGCCAATGCGGCCCCATGGTTCCATGCCCACCTTAGTGAAAATGTAAACGCTTTCAGGCTCAGCACCGAATTTGAAGCGTAGTGTTTGCAGCAGGATGTAAGCTGCTACAAGGCGCAGTACCCACATGGCGATGTTCTTAACAGTCATAATGATTGTTTTAGGTTACAAAAGTAAAAGGATGAAAAATGGAAGATTGTCGCTTAGCCGACTTTAGCTTCTTTTTGTAGTAATTTAATATTGTGCACAGTTATGGATTTCCGGTCTACGTCAAGCAGCCCCTCTTCCGAAAATTTGTTGATCAGGGTAGTTACGGTTTGCCTGCTGGTAGCGGTGAGCCGTGCAATGTCTTCGTGGGTTAAAAAATTAGGGATAGTTATTGCGTTGCCTTCCTTAATTTGCTTTTGTTGTAGTATGGTCCAAAAGAAATAAAGCAGGCGGGTACGCACATCTTTCTGCAAAAGGTTCAGCAGGCGGTTCTCTACGTTTTTAAGTTTTTGGCCTATTTTCCTGGAAAAGGCAATCCCCATATCGGGCCTTATTTCCAATAATTTTTCAAAATCCTGTATAGTGAATGAACACAAAATAGTTTCGCATTTATGGGCCTGTGCAAATTCCCCGTTCATGTTATTGCGCTCCAGCATGAACTGGCCGAAAACATCGCCGGGCTGCAGTATTTCTTTTACTAGTTCTTCCCCGTTATCATCAATGTTGCCTATTTTAACGAAGCCTTCTTTTACAAAATAGAGTTTGTTGATGTACTGGGCATCAAAGTAGATATAAGCTTCTTTGTCGGCTATAATATAGTTATGCAGTATGTTAAGCGTTTCGTAATTGGCCGGCGTAAGCTTATCCAGAAAATCATTCCGCCGGATAATTATCATTTGTTCTTCTGCACTCATGAGGGGTTAATGATTTATATCAAAATAATTTTATGAACTGATATACAGCCATGGCTATGAAAAGTATGCCCATGCTGGCATTTACCGTTTTCTTGTTCTGCTGCATTATCGCTGAGAACCTGCGCCCGGCCAAGATAAAAATAAGCAATGCAATAAAGGTGCCTGCGCCTGCACTTAATGTAAAGATAGTATTGCCAGCAACATTATTTTCAAGCCACGCTTGCGATAGCAGGTAGATAGACCATCCCGCCCAAAAGGGTATTTGCATGGGGTTTACGGCACTCATGCCCGCGCCCAGCAAAAAGCGTTTTACCTTATTATCAAGTATCACGTTTTTGCCTTCTTTATTAGCGGTAGCCATAAAGCTGCCTGCCGCCATAATAAGCAATATACCTACCGATACCAGCCTGAAAAAAAAGAACACCCTGGCTTGTATGGTAAAGCTGCCAACTATACTGAGTGTAACTGCCAGGTAAGCCATTTCGACCAGCGTAACGCCTGCGGCAAACCACAACGCTTTGCGCAGTGTTTCCCTGGCCGCTATCTGCATGGCTGCAACGTTCAGGTTGCCCAGGGGCAATGAGCCGGTAAGGCTTATAAACAGCCCGGCAATAAAGCTTTGCAAGTATTGTATGGCCATAATTTTAGCTAAAGTAATACATAGGAGTACGTTGTTGCAATAAACTGCCTCGTTGCCGCAAACCACTGCGTACAACAACTCATTTACCGGTGCCGGAAAATGGGTTTTACCATGTGCGGGCTGAAAGCAATGCGTCAATAGCTTTAAACGACATCCTTTCCTGCCTGCCTTCTGCAAGCGTTATGTAGCGCACGCCTTTTTTATTGTTGGCTTTACTTATGCTATACAGTACCTTCCAGTGCTTTATAATTTCGCGCCACGCAAAAAATATGGAGTGCTTCGGGTCGTAGATATGGGTTGGCTCGCTGCCACTGCCATTTACTTCTATAATGGAAAAATCTTCGCCCCGCTCCAGTGCCTCCCAACTTTTGAACCTTATATCCAGCCTGCCATAGTAAAACTCCGGTACCTGGTTACATATACGATTCATTGTGGCGGTCAGATTGGTAGATGCCCTAAAACTTTCGTCAGTAAATTTTGAGCCACGGCTGTGGTTGCCATAGGGCACCAATGTTACCGTTTTCCCATTCTCTATTATGGTGTCGAGCTGGCCAGCAAACAGCGTTTTTATTTGCTGCCATTGCAGTATGTAGCGGCTGTTGTTGTATACTAATTCCGTAAGGGTTGATATGCCGTCGCCGGTAACGGTTACCGGCTCTTTGTTGACGATGCCCGATATGTAGCCCTGCGCTGAGCCGGGCGGTTTGCAATAGAAAATACCCACCTCTTTTTCGTAAGGCACAAACCCCTGAATGAGGAAGGGTACAGGCATATTACTTACATAATCTTTCAGGGCTTCTTCATTATCTATTTTCTTTACGCCCAGGCCCCGCTCCCCTATATCGGGTTTGGCGATGAGCGGGAAAGCAATACTGTTTTGGTGTATGGATTGCAGGATGCTGCTGAGGGGAGCCCCTGCGTTGAATAGCAAAGTTTCGGGGTAGAAGCTTTTGGGTAAAAGGTTGTACACATCCATTTTGCTTTCCATAATGAAGCCGCCATTTTTAATAGTGGGGTTAGCCGCCGTAAGGAAGTATAGCGAGCGCGCCTTCAGGCTCAGCCATGCCCAGTATGGCCCCAGCGGGGCATAGACAACGGCGCTGGGCCAGTATTCCCAATGCCTTAGCCTTATAAAAAACGGGTGGCGCAATAGTTTTTTCATGTGTGTTGCAACAGGTTGGTTATGTACCATTCGTTAACGGAAACCAGGCCAGCCAGCATGTCTTTGTAGTGCATGATAGCCTTGTTGGGTAGTATCTCTATGCCTGTTATGCTCACGGTTTGCAGCAGCCCCTTGCGGTTCATTTTCAGGCTAATGTGTTCATCGCCATCGCCGGCAAATTCATGGAATAGCCGTATGCGCTCGGCTGTTTTATATTTTGTCGCTGCCAGCCATTGGTTAAACCAATCTTTGCGCAGCGCCACCACTTCATCATCATACAAAGTTGCCGATGACCATATTCTTGGTGCATCTGCCGGTAGCGGTGTCAGGTATTTTTCGTGCCCGTCCCACCTGCCTTCCCAAAGTGCCCCCTGCTGCCATATGACTATCGTAAATGGCTCTATATTGTCAAGCCCTGTCTGCTCAAATGCAGCTTTGGGCGATTCTGTGTCGAAAATATCCAGGAAGATTAACCCCCTGCTTTTTCGGTAGGGTGGTTGATGCGTATGTTTTTTGAATGCACCGTTCAGTAGTACCATGGCATTGCCATTGTTGTGCAGGGCTATCCAGGTGCCCCCTGCACGCCCATCTTTGGGGAAGAGGATTTTCCCATTGGGGAATTCATAAGCTTCGGGTAGTTCGGCAGGCTCCCGTAAGGTTTGCTCATCCCTGTTTGAAGTAAGGAGTACCCGGCCGTTTGATGGCAGAAAGGTTACTGTGCACATGCTTCCCGGTGTTGAATGGTGGAAGGCGCTACCCCAAATCTTTCTGAAACAACAATATCGGTAAGTTCATTTATCCCCACCCTTATAAGTGCCATATGGTGTATGGTATGCTCCAGGTTATAAACCAGTTCACGGGTAAAATTGCTCTCTATAATAATAGTTTCATTCGGCATCCCGAAAGATGCTTCCACCATCAACGGCTTTGATGGCTTATTGATGCCATAAATTATGTCGCGCATCACCAGCAGCGCAGTGGTTGTGTCGTTTTCTATGGTTATGTCCCTCTTTCTCTTGTCGTAGTTGGCTACTCCTGTTTCATACCCATTTACAAGGCACTGGAACAGCTCAATAATATGGCGTACATGCTGCCCTATAGTGGCATTAAACAGGTGCGTGCTTTTAGCGGTATATTGTTCGTTGCTTAGTTGCAGCAGCACGCCTTCCAGTTCGGTAAAGGCATCTTCTATAATCTGTTGTAAGTACATGGTATCTGGTAATTATTGTGTTGGCTTCTTGCTGTTATTTGTTGGCTTTTTGTGCGTTACTATTACAAACGAGCCAAAATGTTTTTTGGATTTGCAATAACTATTAGTGGTTTATTTTTTGCCAGTTGGCATCAGCTTTTGGTTTTAGTGTTGCTTCGTCAGGGTTCCACTTTTTCAGGGTATTGTTTAAGAAAGAGTTATAGAAGAGGTAAAGCTTGCCACCAATTATTTTGTAGGTTTCGGGGTCCACTTCTACTTTCTCTCCCTTAGCACCCATGGCATATGCACACCAGCCACCATATTGAGGTTCGTAGCCGGTAGGGTTTTGCTTAAATGTGGCCTGGTTAGTGGCATTGGCAAAATGGTAGGTAACCCCTTCCTGTACTACCGAATAGGAAGCAGTACCCTTTTGAGGCTTCCCCTTAAAATAGCTTACCGGGTCGTAGCCTTCTATAGCCAGGCCTTTGTTGAGGTTATAGTTTTTCTGGCGGGTTGCGGTTTGTGCTATTGCCTGCGTACAAAAGATGGCAATAGTGAAAGCGAGGAACAATAAGTGTTTCATCTTTTTGGTATTTAATACTGCAAAATTTGGTTTTATTTTTTTCACTGCCTGTCGGGCAGGCGACAAATGAAAAAATACTTTACCCAGTGGGCGTATCACCTGAATTGTGTAAACCTCATGGTAATAACCCATGCCCTTGTAAGCCCATCGGGGCGGTAATCCCTTACAATAAAGGGTGTGCCTGCCAATAAGTCAATCCTGGCTTTTTTCAGGCTGTAGGACAGGCTGCCAGCTAAATTGAGCGTTGCGCCTTCGCTGCCTTTGAGCAGTTCCTTTTCACCGTGTTCATTGGTAAACCCATCCTGCCCCAGGTGGTAGATAAATAGGGGCCCCGCAGCAAGCATTATTTTTTTCCATTGCAACCGGCCTTCAGCCCTTAGTAATATGTCGCCCTTGCGCACCAATCGGGCAGATGCGAAATATTCTTTGTCCGTAGGCGTGGCAGGGTATATAGTAATTGGCAGGTAGCCGTTTTCGTTGTACTGGATAACGGGCTGCTGGTAGCCCGCAGCCAGGCTAAAATATTTGGTATAGTTAAGGCTAAGCCCGGCAATGAGGTCTGTTGTGCCAAGGTTGCTTTGATAAGGCATAGGTAAGGGTGCTCCTTTATCAGTGGCATTGGCTTTTCCTGTGCCAATGCGTGCCCCGGCGGTGGCTGTAAGGCCTAATGGGCCACTATTCTTAATCAGGGTATTTGAGTATGTGGCTATGATGTCGCCTATGCCCGAATGGCTGCCCAGGTTGCCCTGTGCTATGTTGTAGGGCAGTTTAGCTTCTAAGGAGCCCCTGTGCCCGATAGCAAATTTGGCTTCAAGCTGTGGTACGTAAATGGCTGTGCCATGTTCGCCCGCACCCAATGTAAACGATGCCCCAAAACTGCTTTTTTCTTTGCTGCTATCTGCGGCACGGCCGCCCTGCATAGCCCCTGCTGTGCAGAAGCCGGCGTCAGAACAGCCCTGTGCATAAGCTTGCCCCAAAGAGCAGAAAAGGAAAATGGCAATGATGCTTTGTTTCATGGTGGTAAGGTTAGGGCGAAATTAAAGGAGCGGCAGCGAACGCTTTGTCGCATAGCCGACGTTCATATAATTTTCAAAATTGCCCCTAAGCCTTGTGGCATAAAAAAGGCTATGGCGCAAACCACCCGGTTTGCGCCATAGCCTTAGTGTAATATCTTCGTTTTATTCTGCGATTATAAATTGCTGTGTTGCCACTTTGCCCTGTGAGTATGCCCTGAGTATATAAGTGCCTTCAGGCAGGCCGCTGAGCTGCACGTTTTTAGCGTAAGCCTTTGTTGCGGGTTCGCTCCACTGGCGCACTATGCTGCCTTTTACATCTATTATGGCAATAGAGAATGCCTGTGGCGCATCCCATTGCAGTTGTATGTTCAGGCTGTTGGTAGCAGGGTTAGGGTAAACCAGCAGGTTGCCTGCTGTGGCGTTTACGTTGTTTACGCCCACGGTGTTTAATTCGTAATAGTAGCGGAACTGCTGGTCGGGGCCGTTGTTAGGGCCGCCCCCTGAAGTGAATTTGTAATACCATGCGCCAGTATTGCTCCATGAAGCTGTGGTGTTGGTAAGTACCTGGTTATAGGTGTTGTAGCTTAAAACCCTGAGCCGTGAATTTACAAAGGCACCTGCCCCGCCCGGGTTCCACCTGAGGGTGGTGTCGCTGAGTACGTTGTGGTTGGCATCATACGAAAATTCGTCAAGGCTGTTAGGCATAAAATCGTGCGCGGCAGTGTCCCACCTGTATCTGGTTTCGTGCCATTTGTCGCTGGTAGTGCCATAGTAAACTATCGAATCTTCGGTAGTGCCTATCCATGCAGTGGCTGTAGTATCCCACCTTTCGCCTATGGTATTGCACAGCAATGTAGCCGCATTGTAGTGGTAAGTGTTATGGCCGTTGTTTACCCAAGCACTGGCGCCGGTGTTCCATGCCTGGCGCAGCAGTGTAGTAATGCCATGTGCGGTATTGTAAGTATCCAGCACCTGCACCGTGTTTACCCAGCCCAGCGCTATGGTATCCCATTTCTGGGTAATGTGGTAAGCCATATCGCCGCCGGCATTATAGTAGAAGCTGTCCCTTGTATTGTTTACCCAGGCCATTGTACCCGTGTTCCACAACTGGAAAATTTTCAGTGTGTTGTTGGTGCCCACAAAAGTATTCAGCGTATTGGTGTTATTTACCCAAGAGCTTGTAGTGGCATCCCAAACCTGGTGTACAAAGTGGGTTACGTTATTTAAAGCATCGTAGGTAAAAATGTTATTGTCGAAATTAACCCACGCAGCCGATGCCGTATCATAGTACTGGCTAATGGCGTTATTGATATTGTTGGTGCTGTTAACGGTATGGTAATAGCGGTAGCTGAGGTTGCCGGGCGTATAGCCACCCAGGTAAGCCAGTACGTAAGAACTATCATATGCCAGTTGGCCGTTGTTAAGGGTGTCGTTAAGCCCTGTATATTTATACCATGCGGTGTCGCCGGTTGTGCCGAAGGCTGTACCATCGTAAACTGCTTTGGTTAGGCCAATAAGGCGCGATTTAACCTGGGCTTCAGCGCTGCCAAACGTAAAAAGGGCAATAGCGAAGAATAAAATCCTGTTTTTCATAATTAAAATTTGTAAACTGTATTGTGTTGATTGAGTTGTTTGACTCGTTGCAGCAAAAGTAGTTTAACATGAAGTAAAAGAAATTATTTAGGGGCAAACGGCTGGCTTCGCGGGGTGAAAGTAGCCCCAAAAGAAAAAGCCTTACGTACCTGCGGCACATAAGGCTTTGAATGTTGTTTGTTTTTTTAGCTTACCTCATATCATTAACTTCAATACCTGGGTGTGCTTTAGCATCCCACGTAAAATAAGTGTCGGGGATATTTGAATTGGGTACAATGTTGCTTATGGCGTATTGTGTTTTGTTGCCGTTTTTAGACCACATGGTGCCGCCTACTATCATTGACGATGCCTTGTCAACCAATAGCTCTATTTTAGTTACCTGCTTGGTAGCATCAATAGGCGTTAGTTCTACTACATCGCAGTTTTTGCCGCCTTCCTTCCTTTCGCCGGTGTATTTGTACTTGTATTCTTTGTCATAAAAATTCGTCAGCAATTTCGCTGGCGAAATGCCCTGGTCATTTGGGTTAAATTTGTTTATCGTTACTTCCTTTGCATCGGCATTATAGTTCCAAATATTTTTGTTGTCGCAGATAACTTCCTGCCCGCTTATCTGAAAATGATATTTCTGGCCCTTTAGCGAGATAGTGCCTTTTTTTGAGTCGTTTACTTTGCCGCCCTTGCCACCAGTTATTTTAAGGGTAAAATTAGCCTTCAGTGTTTTCAGGCTGTTTACCTTTTTACTTACGGATTCCAATACAGTTTTCGCTTTAGCGTCGGTTTGCGCTATCGCTGTGTTGCCTAGTACCCCTATTGCCAATCCGCATATTAATAATGCCTTCTTCATTTTTTTGTTAGTTGTTTAATTTTTATTTTGAGTAATTAATTAACTGAGTGTACCTAAGAAGCCTTCCAGCTCCTGCTCGCTTTTGTAATAAACCTCGCGTGGCTTGCTGCCTACGGCGGGGCCTACTATACTGGCTGCTTCCAGCTGGTCCATTATCCGGCCAGCACGGTTGTAGCCCAGGTTAAAGCGGCGCTGCAGGTTAGATGTAGAGCCAGATTGCATTTGTACTACTGTACGGGCGCATTCTTCAAATAGCTTATCCCTGTTTTTAAGGTCTACATTTTTACTGCCGCCTTCGTCGTCATCCATTTCAGGCTCAGGCAATGCGTGCGCCTGCGGGTAGCCGCGCTGGTTACCTATAAAGTTGACAATGTTTTCCACCTCCGGCGTATCTACAAATGCGCACTGTATGCGCAGCAGCTCACTGCCATGCGAAATAAGCATATCGCCACGGCCTACCAGCTGCTCTGCACCACCTGTATCAAGAATCGTGCGGGAATCTACTTTTGCCGAAACTTTAAATGCGATACGTGCCGGGAAGTTGGCTTTAATAGTACCAGTAATTACGTTTACCGATGGGCGCTGTGTGGCAATAATGATGTGTATGCCTACCGCACGGGCCAGCTGTGCCAGGCGGGCAATAGGCATTTCTACCTCTTTGCCTGCGGTCATTATTAGGTCGGCAAACTCATCTATTACCAGCACTATAAACGGAAGGTATTTGTGCCCGTTTTCCGGGTTTAATTTCCGCGCTATGAATTTTTCATTGTACTCTTTTATATTTCTTGTGCCGGCATCTTTTAACAAACCGTACCTATCATCCATCTCATCGCAAAGGGCTTTGAGGGTATAGATAACTTTTTTGATGTCGGTAATAATAGGCTCTTCTTCGTTCGGCAGCTTGGCCAGGAAGTGTTTTTCTATGATGCGGTAAATAGAAAGCTCTACCTTTTTAGGGTCCACCATTACAAACTTGAGTTGTGATGGGTGCTTTTTATACAACAGCGAAACCAGGATGGCATTGATACCTACCGATTTGCCCTGCCCTGTAGCACCAGCCATAAGCAGGTGGGGCATGGTGGCAAGGTCCACAATGTAGTTTTCGTTATCAATCTTTTTACCCAGGGCTATTGGTAGGCTCATTTTGTTATTCACAAACTTGTCGCTTGACAGCAGCTCCAGCATAGATACTATCTGCTTATTAGCATTAGGTACTTCTATGCCTATAGTGCCCTTGCCGGGTATAGGCGCTATAATACGTATGCCCAATGCCGCCAGGCTAAGGGCAATATCATCTTCCAGGTTTTTAATCTTAGATATGCGCACGCCTTTGGCTGGTACAATTTCGTAAAGGGTTACTGTAGGGCCTATGGTTGCAGTGATCTGCTGTATTTCGATGCCAAAGCTGTTAAGCGTTTGTACAATCTGGTCTTTATTATGCTCCAGCTCCTCCTTATTCATGGATATAGCGCCCGGTGCCCTGTTTTCCAGCAGGTCAAGGGTAGGGAACTGGTAGTCAGGCAGGTCAAGCTCGGGGGCATATGGCTCATTGCTGGCAATAGAAATATGTGCGCCATGTTGTATAGTAGGCCTTGCAGGCTGCTGCTGCTTTACTTCGAATGATAATACGGGTTCGGGTATGATTTCGGGTTCGTGGGCTTCTTCCTGCTCCTCTTCGTCAAGCAGGCCATCTTCCTCATCTAAATCTTCATCAGGCCAGTCGCTCATATCGCCCGCCCCGTCATCTTCCATGTCATCAAAAGGTGGTTCTTCTTCGGGCATGGCGGCGGCTTCAGCATGTTTTGCTTCCACGGCTTTTTCTACCAGGCCCATATCCCACTCTTTATTTTCAACACTGTTTTCTATTACCAGCGGTATATTGGGCCTTGTGCCTTTAAGTTTATTGCCCGGCAGGGGGGCTACAGCTTCAGCTGCTGGGGCTGGCGTTGCCACTGCATCAGCAGCAACAGTGGCTTTTTGAGCATCTGCCGGTATTACAACCGGGGCAACGATGCCGCCTTCGTTTTCTTCGGGTTCGT